>DASPZW010000104.1:0-2653 GCA_035636055.1 Actinomycetota bacterium | reverse complement strand
GGTCAGCGACGGTGTCAGTGACGGTCAGGGACCGTCAGGTCCCGTCAAGAGTTTTCCAGTCGTCGCCCACTCCTTCGGAGTGTTCGACGACCCCCGCATAGGAGCCAGGGGGGATTCGCAGCTCATCCGCTCCGCTTCGCTCCGGGGGCTGCTACTCCCCCCTGGACCCCCCTTCCGTCAGAGCATCCCAGCTGCCCCAGTAGGCCTCGCCGACGAGCTCGTCCAGCTGGGCACCGCCGGGGCTCCCGGTCATCCGCAACTCGTGGATGAGGAAGAGGGCGTCGTCCCGATCCCGTGCGTCGTCGGACCGCAGCCAGCGCCGGAGGGCCTCGTGGGCGGCCGGAAGGTCTTCGGCGTCCAACTGCTGGTATGCCGCGACCATGGCGTCGATCGCCGCCCCCGCGTTGTCCTGGCGGCAGGCCGCGAACAGGGCTGCTGCCTCATCGGGCGTCAGGGACGGACCCGGCTCCGCCGCAGCACCGCTGCCCCGGTCACCAGCAGCCCCACACCGGCCAGCCCGAGGGGGCCGAGTGGGAAGTTGGTCCCGGTGACCGGCAGGATCGGCTTCTTGCTGAAGGAGGTTCCGAGCACCGAGGCCGTGGGCTTCGGCGTCACCTTTGGGGCCGGCGGCGGCGTGACCGTCACCGACACGCTCGCCGTCTCGTCGGGTGCAGCAAGCTGGTCGTCCTGGTCGGTCCCCGTGGCCTTGACCTGGCTGGTGACGGTCCCCGCGGTGGTCAGCGCCGTGGAGCACGTGTACGTCCAGGTCTCCCCCACGTCAAGTTTGCCGTTCCCGTTGGTGTCGCCGCCGACCAGCTTGATCGGCGAGCAGGCGGCGTCGGTGAGGGTGACGCCGGAGATCACGGTCTGGGTCGTCGGGCTGGTGTTCTTCTCCGTGTACGTGAAGGTCACTACCAGCGGGGCCTGCCCGCCGGTGGGCGACACGGAGGTCGAGAGGACGGTTTCCGGCTGCGTAACCAGGGTGCTGAGGGACTTGAACGCCCCCTGGTGCAGGGTGTCGGCTGCGATGTCGTGGAGGGTGTACACGTTCGTGTCGACCCTGGCCTCCAGGCTGGAGACGCCTGGGTTCGCCTCGACCTTGTAGGGCACCGTTCCGGCGACGGCGGAGGCCGCGCCCGCCGGATAGTTGGCATTCGTCGCCAGGACGGTCTTCGCTCCGCTGGCCGTCCCGTCCGGGGCCGGCGCCGTGAACGTGATCGTCACGCCGCTGACGTCGCACCCGGTGAACCCGCCTGACATCATCGGGTTCGCCACGATCACCGTGTAGTTGATCGTGTCGCCGTTGCGCACCAGC
This sequence comes from Actinomycetota bacterium, assembly GCA_035636055.1. Classification (GTDB taxonomy): domain Bacteria; phylum Actinomycetota; class CADDZG01; order JAHWKV01; family JAOPZY01; genus JAOPZY01. Next base: position 1,338 of record DASPZW010000104.1, on the reverse strand, counting down.
GTCTTGTCCCTGGCGATGTCGAGCGTGAGGTTGTTGGCCGTACAGTTGGCCGGGCTGCGGTGCGCCGCTGCTGGAAGCGCGGCCAAGGTTGTGCCGGCTGCGAGCATCAGGCACAACCCGCCCAGCCTCGCCACCTTCATCGAGAGCGTGGCTCGCCGACGCCTGGTCCTCTGGGTACCTGGTCCCTTCATGCCAAACCCTCCGTCCGTAGGCAACCGTGCTGTGCAGCGGTCTCCGAGCGAATCGGCGCTCGCGCGGCTTCAGTTAATAACCCCGAATTCCCCCATGCAAGCATTCCAGCACGATTCGATGGGTTTGCGCCAGTCCGATTGGAGCGTCAAGCGGACGGGCAGACGCTCTCGTGGACCTCGCGGGTAAGGGCCTGGACCGCCTCCGTGAGCTCGGTGTTGCGCTCGAGGAGGGCCTTGATGTCGTCGGTGTTGTTGACGGTGTGGACGGCGATCTCGGAGGAGACCTGGTCCGCCCGCTTGGCGGCGATGAGCAGGGCTGCGGCCTGGACGCCGGCCATCATCGACAGGAAGAGGTTAAGCAGGATGTACGGGAAGGGATCGAAGCCGTGCTTGCCGCCGGTACCCCCGAGGTGGAAGAGGCTGTTGACGATCGCCCAGGCGATCATGAAGCCGAAGAAGGCGAAGACGAACGCCCAGGACCCCATGCCGTTGCGCATCTTGTCGGCGGCCCTCTCCCCCAGGGTGAGCTGCTCCCCGCTCCGCACACCCTTGTGCCTGTGCCACTGGCGCTCCCAGGTCATCCCTCTTCCTTTCCGTCGAGGCCGCCCCGTGCGACCTTCCGCTCAACCTACCCACCGGAGAGGCGGCAGGAAAGCGGTACGCCTGTGGCGACACGGAGAGGAGTTGGGATGAGCGATAGGATTCAAGCCATGCCCGAAGAATTTGATTTCATCGCCCGCATCGTCGAGGGATTCCAGTCCATGAGGGACCGGCCCGCCTTCCACGTGCTGGCCGGCCAGTTCGAGAGCGGCGAGCTGACGTTCATTGTCGACCGCCAGGGCATCCGCATTCATCTCGACACGATCGAGATCGAGCCGCAGGACATCGAGAACGCGATCGAGGGCCTGGACTAGGTTAGGACCAGGTCCGGGCCCTCGATGTACGGCAGTCCCGGCGAGCAGCCGGGTGAGCGTCAGAGCCCGAGCATGCCCAGCAGCGAACCCAGCAGGTTGCCGCCAAGGCCGGACGAGGTACCACCACCGACCGGTGCCGGGGTCGCAGGACCGCCCACCGCCTTCGACACGTCCAGCAGGCCGGCACACGATGTCCCGCAGTTCACGGACTTGTCGGCCGAGGCCAGGATCCG
>DASPZW010000103.1:0-3335 GCA_035636055.1 Actinomycetota bacterium | reverse complement strand
ATGTCCTTCCCGACCCGGACGCGCGCCGCCCGCCGATTGATCGCCGTCGCAGCATGCTCGGCCCTCGCGCTGCCCGCCATGGCCGCCATGGCCGCCGGCGCCGGGGCGCACGAGATCCCGGTCATCCACCCCAAGCTCTTTGCCCCAGCCCCGACCGGGGCAACCAAGCCCGACGACATCACCCGGCTCGGCGGCACCCTCTACGTGACCTACCAGAACAACGCCGGCAAGGACGGAACGCCGCCCGGCAGCGTGAGCACGATCGTGGCCTTCGACATCAAGACCGCCAAGGTGCTCACGACCTACACCCTCACCGGCAGGTGTGACGGGCTGACAGCCGACCCGAAGCACGAGCGGATCTTCGCCAGCGTCAACGAGGACCTCAACTCCAGCCTCTACGTGATCACTCCCGAGGCGTCCAGCCCGGTCAAGCACTACGACTACAGCCCGAGCCCGGCCCAGACCGGCACCGACGGCACCAACGGTGGGACCGACGCCATCTCCATCGCCACCGACGGCACGATCTACGTCGCCCACTCGAACCCCGACCCGACGCTGCCGCCGCCCAACAACGCTGCGGCGGTGTACCGGATCACGCTCGACGATACGACGGCGGACCTCACGCCCGTGTTCGGGATCAACGACACCGCCAAGGTCATCAACGCCACGGCCCCCAGCTCGACGGTGCTCGGCCTGACCGATCCCGACTCCAACCGCTTCGTGCCCGGCCCCCATGGCGGCACGCTGATCCAGGACTCCCAGGCGGACAGCAAGCTGGTCTTCGCCTCGCACCTCCACGCCGACCACCCCAAGCTGCGGCAGCTCAACCTGACGAACGCCGCTGTGCCGTCCAAGGGCGATGCGACGACGACCCCGCAGCTCGACGACTTCGAGCGGGTGACCGGCGAGGGCACGCTCTACGCCGTCGACCAGGCGACCGGCAACATCTACGCTATCGGCACCGGCGACGTGGACCCGGGGACGTGGTTCGTCAGCCAGCCGAAGCCGTCATTCGGTGACCTGCCGAACGACCCGGCCATCGGGGTCGTCGACCTCAAGACCGGGGTCGTGACCCACGGGGACTCAACACTGGGAAGCCCCAAGGGCCTGCTGTTCGTGCCGGCCTCCGAGGAAGACCGCTAGCCAGCGAAGCCCCTCACCTGCCGGGCAACCGGCACCCACCCAGCCCAAGAACCGTCAGCGGCCCGGCCCCCCCCGGGCCGCTGACGCGCCAGCGCCCAGGCGGGACAGCTCCTCGAACTGCTCGTCGGTCAGCTGGATCGCCGCCGCTGCCACGTTCTCTTCCAGATGGGCCACCGTCGACGTGCCCGGGATCGGCAGCATCACCGGGGACCGGCGGAGCAGCCAGGCGATTGCGAGCTGAGCCGGCGTCGCCCCGACCTCCCGGGCCATGCGGGCGAGTGGGCCATCCGGGCGGGCAAGGTCGCCGGTTGCCACGGGGAACCAGGGGATGAATCCCATCCCTTCCCGCTCGCACAGGTCGACCACGCTCTCCCAGTCCCGGTGCACGAGGTTGTACTGGTTCTGGACCGTGGCGATCCTGGCCGTGAGCTGGGCGGCCCGGATGTCCGCCGGCGAGACCTCCGACAGGCCGATGTGGCGCACCTTGCCCTCCCGCTGTAGTTCCACGAAGACCTCCAGCTGGTCCTCGAGCGGCACCTGGGAGTCGATCCGGTGCAGCTGGAAGAGGTCGAGGCGCTCGACGCCGAGCCGGCGCAGGCTCATCTCTGCCTCCTGCCGCAGGTACGGTGGGCGGCCGACCGGATGCCACTCGTTGGGACCTGGTCGCACGAAGCCCGCCTTGGTCGCGACGACCAGGTCGCTCGGATAGGGGTGGAGCGCCTCGCAGATGAGCTCCTCGCTGATGTAGGGCCCGTAGGCATCCGCGGTGTCGATGAAGTTGACACCGAGTTCCACGGCACGGCGCAGGACCCGGATCGCCTCGTCGCGGTCCTTCGGCGGTCCCCAGACGCCGGGCCCCGTGATCCGCATGGCGCCGTAGCCCAGACGGACGACGGGAAGGTCCCCCCCGATCTTGAACGTGCCGCTCATTAGAGCCGGTCGGGCCGGTTGCGTCGTCTCGGTGTGCATGGCTGTGGTTCCTCCCGGTTGGCGAAGGGCTGGCGCACATGAACGCACATGAAAATGCTTACCCGGCCGCAGGCCCACCACATCCCGCGCCCCCGTGGCCCTTTTGGCCGTCGCGGCCGGGGGCCGGTAGGATATTTAGCCGCTGGGCGACGCGGCAGGCCGGAGACAACGCGGCGGTTCCGGACTGTCCCTCCCGGTTGGCACGATACTCCCAATCCGTCGCACCACCGAGAGATAGGAATAGACATGAGTGAACACGATCTCGCAGCAACCGCTCAGGCAATGGTAGCTCCGGGCAAGGGTGTCCTCGCCGCGGACGAGAGTGTCGCCACGATCTCGAAGCGATTTGCGGCGCTCGGCATCGAGTCGACCTTCGAGACCCGCCGCCAGTACCGTGAGCTGCTGCTCACCGCCCCGGACATCTCCAGCTACGTCAGCGGCGTGATCCTCTACGACGAGACCCTCCGCCAGGGGCTGACGGACGGCACGCCCTTCGCCGACGTCCTCAACAAGAGCGGCATCTTCCCCGGCATCAAGGTCGACACGGGTGCCAAGGTCCTCGCCGGCGCACCGGGCGAGACGATCACCGAGGGCCTCGACGGCCTGCGTGAGCGTATCGCCGAGTACGTCGACCTGGGCGCCCGTTTCGCCAAGTGGCGGGCCGTCATCACCATCGCGGACGACGGCCGTCCGACCCGCAACGCCATCGCCACCAACGCCCACGCCCTCGCCCGCTACGCGGCACTCTGCCAGGAGGGCGGGCTGGTGCCGATCGTCGAGCCCGAGGTGCTCATGGACGGCGACCACTCGATCGAGCGGAGCTACGAGGTCACGACCGAGACCCTCCGGGTCGTCTTCGGCGAGCTGGCGGACCAGGGTGTGACGTTCGAAGAGATGGTGCTGAAGCCAAGCATGGTCATCGCCGGCAAGAAAGCCGCCCGCCAGGCGGGTGTACAGGAGGTCGCCGAGCAGACGCTGCGCTGCCTGCTCAACACCGTCCCCGCCAGCCTCCCCGGCGTGGCGTTCCTTTCGGGCGGCCAGAGCGCCGACGTGGCCACGGCGCACCTCAACGCCATGAGCAAGATTGGTCCGCTGCCCTGGGCCCTGTCGTTCTCTTACGGCCGTGCCCTGCAGGACCCGGCCCTGGCGACATGGAAGGGCGACCCGGGCAACGTCGAGGCGGCGCAGAAGGCACTCTACCACCGGGTCCGCCTCAACGGGAT
>DASPZW010000102.1:0-3520 GCA_035636055.1 Actinomycetota bacterium | reverse complement strand
CCTCGGCGAACTGGGGGGCTCGGGCGAGCAGCGTGCCGGCGGCTGCGACGGCGCACGACTGCCCGTCGAAGACGAGCTCGTCCTGGCCCCCGACCATGTTCACGTAGGCGAACGCCACCCGGTTCTCGAGCGCCCTCCTCCCGAGGAGGCGCTGGCGCTCCCGGCCCTTGCCCATGTGGTAGGGGGAGCCGTTGATGTTGACGATCAGCTCCGCCCCGGCTGCGGCGCAGGCGGCGTGCGGCCCGTCGGGCACCCACAGGTCCTCGCAGATCGTCACCCCGAAGGTGACCCCGCCCACCTGGCGGAGCAGGATCCCGGCGCCCGGGGTGAAGTACCGCTTCTCGTCGAAGACGCCGTAGTTGGGGAGGAGGTGCTTGTGGTAGATCGCCTGGACCCGGCCCCCCTCGATGACGGCCGCGGCGTTGTAGATCCGGTCGGCGTCCCGGTCCACGAACCCGACGACCGCCGTGATGCCGGTGGCGGCCGGGGCGAGTGCCTCGAGGGTGGCGATATTGTCCCTGACGAAGGACCGCCGGAGCACGAGGTCCTCGGGCGGGTACCCGGTGACGGCCAGCTCGGGCAGGGCGACCAGCCCGGCGCCCGCCCCCCTGGCGTCCGCGATCGCGCGCTCGATCAGGCGTCGGTTGCCGTCGAGGTCGCCGACCGTGGGGTTGATCTGCGCCAGCGCTATCCGGAGGTTCGCCAATGTGTGCCTTGCTCGCCGGAGGTTAGGTAAAAAAGGGCTGCTCTATCGGTGACATTTTTACCTACGTCGCCGGCAGACCATCACCCGCCCTCCCTTGGCCCGGCTGGTACTCTGGCAACCAAATGGGAGACAGGCTTGTTCTCGTCACGGGCGGAGCGGGGTTCATCGGTTCCACTATCGCGCGCGCCCTCATCGCCGAGGGAACGCCGGTAAGGGTCTTCGACAGCCTCATCGCCGGCTTCCGCGAGGTGGTCCCGCCCGAGGCCGAGTTCCAGCTTGGCGACCTCCGGGATCCGGAGGCCATCGGCAAGGCCTGCGAAGGCGTCGACGTCGTCTACCACCAGGCCGCCCTGCGCAGCGTGGCGAAGTCGGTGGACGAGCCCCTCATCACCGAGGAGTGCAACGTCATGGGGACGCTGAACCTCCTGAATGCGGCTGTCCAGGCAGGCGTCCGGCGGGTCGTCTACGCCGCCAGCTCCAGCGCCTACGGGGAGACCACGGAAGGCATCAACCACGAGGACGCCCCCCCCAACCCGCTCTCGCCCTACGCCGTGAGCAAGCTGGCCGCCGAGTACTACTGCAAGCTCTGGACCAACCTGCACGGCCTGTCGACGGTGTCGCTCAGGTACTTCAACGTCTTCGGCCCCGGCCAGCACCCCGAGTCGAAGTACGCCGCCCTGTTCCCGGGCCTCATCTCCGCCCTGACGGCGGGCCGGGCCCCCGAGGTCCACTGGGACGGCGAGCAGACCCGGGACTTCACCTACGTCGAGGACGTCGCCCGGGCCAACCTGCTGGCGGCGGCTGCCGACAGCCGGGTGGACGGCAGGGTCATCAACATCGGGGCTGGCCGCGCGAAGAGCGTCAACGAAACGCTCGCGACGATCTCGAAGGTCATGGACCTCTGGATCGAGCCGGTCCGGACCCCCAAGCGCCAGGGCGACGTCCGCAGCACCCTCGCGGACATCAGCCGGGCAAAGGAGCTGCTCGGATGGGAGCCCCAGGCCGACTGGGAGGAAGCGATCGCCGCAACCGTCGCCTGGTTCACCACCGGCGCCAGGAAGATCCAACCCAGCGCCTAGAGAGCTTGCGCTGATGTGCGGCATCGCGGGCTACGCGGGCCGCAACCCCCCGGATGCGCTCGCCCTGCGGCGGATGTGCGATGCACTCGTCCACCGGGGTCCCGACGAGGACGGCTACCACCTTGGCGACGGGGTCGCCCTGGGCATGCGGCGGCTCGCGATCATCGACGTGGCCACCGGCCGCCAGCCCGTGTTCAACGAGGACCGCACCGTCGCCATCGTCTACAACGGGGAGGTCTACAACTTCGGGGAGCTGCGGGCCGAGCTCGAGGGCAAGGGCCACCGCTTCGAGACCGGCAGCGACACCGAGTGCATCGTGCACCTCTACGAGGAGCACGGCGAGCGCTGCGTCGAGCACCTGCGGGGGATGTTCGCCTTCGCGCTCTGGGACGAACGGCAGCGCCGCCTCCTGCTCGCCCGGGACCGGGCCGGCAAGAAGCCCCTCTTCTACCGGGCCACCGCGGACGGGATCTGGTTCGCCTCGGAGCTGAAGGCCCTGCTGCTCGAAGACCGGCTTCCCCGTGCCGTCGATCCCCTGGCGCTGCACCACTACCTGACCTTCGGCTACTTGCCCGCCCCGCAGTCGATCATCGCCGGCGTCCACAAGCTGCCCCCGGCCCACACCCTGTCCTGGTGCGACGGCACAATGAGCGAGCGCCGGTACTGGCGCCTCGCCTACGAGCCCAAGCACGACCTCGCCGAGGCCGACGCCGTCGAAGCGGTGCGGGACATCATCCGGGAGGCCACGCGGATCCGCCTCGTCTCGGAGCGGCCCCTTGGGGCATTCCTGTCGGGTGGGATCGACTCCTCGCTCGTCGTCGCCGCCATGGCCGAGGAGGGCGCCCAGCCCGTCAAGACCTTCTCGATCGGCTTCGAGGACGCCCGCTACGACGAGCGGTCGTTCGCCCGCCTCGTCGCGCAGCGTTTCGCAACCGACCACGAGGAGCTGGTGGTCTCCCCCGACATCGCGGACCTGCTCCCCCGGCTCACCTGGCACTACGACGAGCCGTTCGCCGACTCGTCGGCCATCCCGAGCTTCTACCTGGCCGAGATGGCACGCCGCCACGTGGTCGTGGCGCTCAACGGCGACGGCGGCGACGAGTCCTTCGGGGGCTACGACCGTTACGTGGCCCAGCGCCTCGCCGCCCGGATCAGCGTGGGGGAGCCCCTGGCCAAGGTGGGCCGCCGGGCGGTCGGGGCGCTGCCGTCGGGCCGGCACCGTTCCCCGATGCGGCGGATGAAGCGGTTCCTCGCCTTCAGCCTCACGCCGCCGGCGACGCGGTATGCCGAGGTCATGTCCGCCTTCACCAACACCGACAAGGAGCAGCTCTACTCCGACGAGATGCGGGAGGCCGTTGGGGACGTGGACGCCTACGACCTCGTGGCCTCGGCGCTCGACGCATCGGGGGCGAACGACCCGGCGGAGGCGGCCATGGACGTCGACGTGCAGACCTACCTTCCCGGCGACCTCCTCGTGAAGATGGACATCGCCACCATGGCCAACTCCCTCGAGGCCCGCTCCCCGCTGCTGGACCACAAGGTGATGGAGTTCGCGGCAGGCCTGCCGGCCGGCATGAAGATCCGGGGCCGCACCGGCAAATGGCTGCTGAAGCAAGCCGGGCGGGGCTGGCTCCCCGACGCCGTGCTGGACCGACCCAAGATGGGCTTCGGCGTGCCGGTCGAGCACTGGCTTCGCCACGACCTGCGGGATGTCGTCCACGACGCGCTCACCGAC
>DASPZW010000101.1:0-2439 GCA_035636055.1 Actinomycetota bacterium | reverse complement strand
GCTTCGCCCGTTGCCAGTCGCTGACTCTTCAAGTTGCCCCTACCAGTGCAGCCCAGACAAAGCTTAGAGTTGCGAGAGTCTTTAAGAGCCGAGTTAACGTTCTAGGGCAAATAGTTGTCCAATACAAAATTGAAGTGTGGTTTGCGCCTGACTCAAAGCCACACTTCCCGGGAAAAACTTACTAGTCCATGCTCCTGGGGGCCTCCGGCCCGAGAAGGAGGAAGTGGACGTGACCGAGAAGGACCAGGGCACCGACAGTGCCGGCCGCCGGCGTAAGCGGTTCCTGACCCCCCAGGAGAAGTACGAGATCTGGCTCAGGCTGCTGCGTAAGGAGGCAACGATCGCCGAGGCGGCGACGCGTGCGGGAGTGGATCCGGCAACGGTCGTAAAGCTCCGGGAGGTTGCCAAGCAGGGTGCGCTCGATGCCCTGGCCGCCTCCCGGCCGGGCATACGCACCAAGGGGGTCGACCCCGAGCTGGCCCAGGCCCGGGCCGAGATCGCACGGCTCTCCAAGGCGCTCACCGAGATGGGCGTGCGCCTCATGCTGCTGGAGGGAAAAGGGCGCTGGGACTAGACGGTGGCCGGGTCCCACGCCGGGTCGATGCGGCCACGAAGGCAGCGCTGCTGGATCTCGTCGACAGAGCCATGAACGACGGATGGAGCCACCGGCGGGCCTGCGGGATGCTCGGGGTCAGGGAGTCCCGGGCCTGGCGCTGGCGCACCCGGCGTGCTGACGGCCGCCTCGGGGACGGAGGTCCCGGCGGCCACGCGGTGCACGGCCTCCTGGATGAGGAGAAGGCCCAGATCGTGGCCGTCTTCGAGGAGTGGGGCGAGATCGACCGCTCGCACCGCAAGCTCGCCCACCGGGGCTCGTACCTGAAGCGGGTGTGGGTGTCGCCGTCCAGCGTCAAGCGGGTCCTGGCCGAACACGGCCTGCACCTGCGGCGCCCCCCTCGTGCCGGGACCTCGCTGCGCCGCCCGTTTCCCGCGTGGGCCACCTACACCAGGAACACGATCTGCATCTACGACGCCACCCACTTCCAGTCCGCCCGGGGCATCTCGGCCCTGGCCATCATGGACCTGGTGACCCGGAAATGGTTGTGCACCAACGTTTCTGCCGAGGAGACCTCCACCCAGGTGCAGGTCGCCTTCCTGGCGGCCCTGGAGTCCGAGGGCATCCTCGAGGCGATCGAGGCCGCCGACGCCAGCGTCGACCTCAGCATCGACAACCCGGCCCGGCCGATCCTGCTGGCGGTGTCGGACAACGGCCCGCAGATGTCGTCGGGCACCACGAGGGAGTTCATGGCCATGCTTGCCATCGCCCAGCACTTCGGACGGCCCGGCACCCCGAAGGACCAGGCCTGGATCGAGTCGCTCTTCGGCCACGTCAAGGCCGACTGGCCGCACCTGGACCGCATCGTCGACGCCGCCGTGCTGCGCGACGAGCTGGAACTCGTGCGCCGGGACTACAACGAGGTGAGGCTGCACGCAGGCATCGGCTACGTGACCCCCGACGACGAGCACGAGGGTCGGGGCCCGGGAATCCGCAAGGCCCGCCGTGACGGGCTCGCCGCCGCCCGGCACAAGCGCATCGCCCACCACCGGGACCAACGCCGAGAGGAGGCGCCGGAATGACGAGGGACGGGGGTTCAGAACGACCATCGCGCGATGGCAGCACAGGGGGTCAACTTGCCGCAGCCGGCGACGCAGCACCCGATGAATATCGTTACAGGCCCTAGGTGCCCGGGCCGTGCCCGGAACACCCCGCCTGCATCCTCATCGCCTGCCACCGTCTCCGGTGCCCCCGACCGGCACACGTGCGGCTGGGGCGGGGCCGTCCCGCACGCTTCTGCTCGGCACGGTGCCGGGTGGCCGAGCATCGCTTCTTGAACCAATGATCTCGGCATCCAACCGCGAACGTGGCCCGCCCGCCGGAGATCCCCTATGATCCGTGGTGGCCCCAACACCAGCCCGCTGGAGTTCCCCGGAATAGGGACTAGTACACCGGCGATCTGTGGCTTTGAGTCAGATACACCTCAGACCCCGACATGGGCATCCCAGAGCGAGACGTTGCCCTCGGCGACGGACTCGTTGACGATCTGTCGGAGCTGGCGCTTGTCCAGCCTCGCCACCGGGGCGGCGCAGTCGAACTCGACGGTCAGGACGATGTGCGCCCGGGCCATCAGACCTCGCTCTCTTCGGTGGCCAGCTCGTAGGCTGCGAGCATCTTGGCGAAGGATGGCCAGAGGTCGAGGTCGGCGCAAGCCGTCAGAATGCCGCCTAGGTGAGGCCGCAGAAAGTGGCCTTTTTCGGCAAGCCACGCCGCACAGACGGCTGGCCCTTGGGGGCGACCGTTCGAAGTTTCCGGGTCGCCCGACGGCCTTGGGTGGGCCCATATGACCCCTCCAAAGGGTCGTCTGGGGTCAAAAATGAACAGCA
>DASPZW010000100.1:0-2373 GCA_035636055.1 Actinomycetota bacterium | reverse complement strand
GGACCCTCCAGTGCTGCATGGGCCTTACCTGAGTTGGACCAGGGCCGTGGGCGGCAAGACGGTGACCCGAAAGATCACCGAAGAGCAACGTGAGCGCTACCAGGAGTGGTTCGACAACGCTCGGCGCCTCCACAGGCTCGTTACCGAGCTCGAAGCCCTCTCCGTCCAGGCTCTCGGCAGAGCAGAGGGTTGGGAATTCTGAGGACCGTCCCTCTAGCCACCCTCATGTGCGGAAGACAGGGCTAGCGCCAGGTACCCCGGGCCGGCGCACCGCCGGAACCCCGGCGGGAGGTGAGGAACCAAGCGGCGATCACCGAGGCCACGAGCACGCCCACCAGCACGTCGTTGAAGGGGCTGGGGTCGTGGCTGTCGACCGGCCGCCCGGCGGCCAGGGTCCCGGGGCCCGCTGCCTGGGGCGCAGCGGCCAGGGTCCCCGGGCCCGCTGCCTTGGGCGCAGCCCCGCCGCCGCTCTTCCTCGTTCCGGCGGCGATCGACGCCACCGGGGTCGCCGGGACGATGTCGTCGGTTGCCCGGGCCTCGAGCGCGTCGAAGTTGGCGAATCCCCAGTCGTAGAGGGCCTTCGAGTCGTTGTAGCCGGCAGGGCTCTTGGCATTCAGCACGATCGCCAGGAGCGTGTGGCCGTTGCGGCTGGCTTCGGAGGCCAGCGAGTTGCCCGACCCGTTCGTGTAGCCGGTCTTGACGCCGATGGTCCCCGGATACAGCGTCAGGAGCTTGTTGTGGTTGAACAGCAGGTGCGTTTGCACGCCGTCGTCCCAGGGGATGGAGTGCCGCGTGGTGGCGACCATCTTGGCGAAGGTCGGGTCCTTCATGGCGACCATCGTGAGCAGGGCGAGGTCGCGGGCGGTGGAGACGTGGCCCGGGGCGTCCATGCCGTGCGGGTTGACCATGACCGTCGAGTTGGCGCCGAGGGAGGCGGCCTCCTGGTTCATGAGCTGCACGAAGCCCGCCACGCTGTGGTCGGGGCTGACCTTCTGCGCCAGCGAGATCGCCATGTCGTTGCCCGACACCAGGAGGAGGCCCCAGAGCAGGTCCTCGACCGAGTAGGTCCAGCCGGGCTTGGCGTAGGTGTTGGCCCCGGGGGCGTTGTATGCCTCGTCGGTGACGGTCTGGGTGTCGTCGAGCTTGGAGCGCTGCAGGACGACGAGCGCGGTCAGGATCTTGGTGAGGCTGGCCGGTGGGCGGGGCTGGTCGGCGTTGACGGCCCATAGCACCTTCCCGTTCGCGGCATCGACGAGGATCCCCTCGTCCACGCCGAGCGGGGCGGCCAGAGGATCGGCGTCCGGGCCGGGCGGGGGGCCCGGCGGGGGGGCGGGCGGTGGCACGGGGGCCGCCGCAGGCGCGCCGTGCGAGGCGATCCTCGCCTTGGGAGCCGGTGGGGAGGGCTTCGAGATCGAGCGGGTAGCCCCAAAGGCCTGCCCCGCCGATGGGAGCAGGACGACCAAGAGGGTGAGAACCACCAAGAGGCGGTGTGGAGTCGTCATCGCCGAAGGGAGCATACGGGACGGGAGCCCTGGGGTGCTGGATATCGGGCGGCGCGCCCAGGGGCCCCAAAGGCGGTTGAATGGGCCCGTGCGCATCGTGCGGTACGGGGTCGCCGGGCTCAAGGACCCCAAGGACCTGGAAGGGTCGATCGCCAGGGTGGTCGAGGCTGGCTACGCCGCCTGTGAGGTCCAGTTCGTCAAGGAGTTCACCCTGAAGGAGCCCGAGGCGGAACGCCTCGGCGTGATCGCCGCCCGGGAGGGGGTGCGGCTCTCTGTCCACGCCCCCTACTTCGCCCAGCTGACCACCGCCGAGCCCGAGCGCCTGACGTTGCACCTCGGGGCGCTGCACCACTCCTGCCACCTGGCCTCGCTCATGGGGGCGAAGGTCGTCGTGTGCCACCCGGGGTCGAACACCGGCGACCCCGCCACCGTCCACCGGCGGGTCGCCGCGGCGCTGGACAACCTCGGCCCCCGTATCGCCGACTTCGGGGTACCGCTCGGGCTGGAGACGCCGGGCCGCAAGTCGCAGTTCGGCGCCCTCGGCGACATCGCCCTGCTCGTGCGGGACCATCCCTTCGCCACCGTGGTCGTGGACTTCGCCCACATCCACGCGGTGTCGGGCGGCCAGATGAGCTCAGTCGAGGCGTTCCGGGCGCTCTTCGCCTACATCGCCGGGCAGTTCTCGCCCCAGCACCTGTGGCCCCTGCACTGCCACTTCACCGACAACCGCTTCGGCCCGGCCGGGGAGCTGACGCATGTGCCGTACGGCGAGGGCACCATCCGTGCCTCGAACCTCGCCGCGGCGGCGGCCGATTTCGACTTCGCGCTCACGATCATCTCGGAGGAGCGCTGGGAGGAGTCACACCGGGCG
>DASPZW010000099.1:0-4623 GCA_035636055.1 Actinomycetota bacterium | reverse complement strand
GTTCGTGACCCTGTTGGCCTCGCGGTGCAGCAGCTCGACGACCTCCCATCGGATCCGGCCTGCGCCATAGTGGTGATCAAGTCGACGCAGGTGGGCGATGTGCTCGGTGAAGATCTCCACGTCGGCCGATCCAACGCGCCTGCCTGATCCGCGGGCCGTGCTCCTGGCCGATGACGGAAGCGCGAGGGCGAACAGGGCTGCTTCGGAGAAGGCGGCTGCTGCGAAGGGAGAGCCCAGCAGGAACCTGCGCTGCTTCAGATCCTGTGTCGAGAGTCGCACGAGCGTAAGCGCCGTGTCGTCCACAGACCGTGTGCAGTTCAAGCCGTCAAGAAGATCGTCCGAGACCGGGGAGTGGTCAACAAACCCGCAGTCTGTGACGCCGATCTCGTGCCCCAAGTGCCGGGTGAGCACTTTTGCGACTAGCTTCGGCACAGGTGAGCGCGGCTGACAGCCTTCCAGCATCCGTTTCACCGATCTCGTATTTGTGCCGAGGGACAGCCCTTCCTCGGCTCCGGCGGCGACGACCGCTTTGGCCAAGGAGGCATGAGTCAACCCTGCCTCGCCCAGCAGGCGCCGCAGCGCAACGTTGCCGGCCGTATCCTCCTCCTCGCTGCCCACGGTGCCCACACGATCCTGCGCTTCGTCGCCATCCCGAACGTCGATGTCCGCCGGCTGTTTGGCCGCCCGTGAAGCCCACTCTCCGAAGTGAGAACCGAGTGGGATCGCCGGATCTGGCTGGCACTCGCGGCGCAAGACGTCAAACCGTGCCTGCTGCTCGGGAGTGGCCTGTTGCAGGACGGTGTCCAGGGCTTCCTGCATGGTGGGGAGCGGGAGGATCTTGGCTCCCCGAGCCTCCCACTTGGCGACGGTACGAACCGCGACGCCGAGGTCATCGGATTTGAGGGTCGGCACTGTCTAGAAATCTGGTCCTTCCTGCTCGGGGGAGCGCAGCCGGTGCTTGTCCGGCATCCGCCGCACCTGGACGCTTAGGGCCCGGAACAAGATAACTTAGTCGTAATTACCGATGCGTAATTGATCTCCTGGAACCACCGTGTAGTTCCAGTTGTCATGGGAGTTGTGCTGTCGAATTTGGTGCTGCTGCAACGCCGAGAACTGCTTATCTGAGATCTTGATCCCAACAGACGTCGAGACGGCCAAAGCTTTCTATGTCGACCAGGTCGGGTTTCACGCCGATCACGACGTGCAGGTCAACGAGTCATTGCGGTTTGTACAACTGACCCCTCCGGGGTCCGCGTGCTCGATCGCGATGGGCACGGGCATCTCGGCGATGGCACCGGGCTCACAGAAAGGCCTGCACGTGGTCGTTGGGGATGTGGCGGCGGCTCGGCTGGTGCTCATTGGCCGCGGCGTGGATGCAAGCGACGTTGATGTCCAGCCGTGGGCCCATCAGTCTACTTCAGCGACCCGAACGGCAGCACCTGGGCGTTGCAGCAATTACCGCCGCGTCCTTGACGGCAGCCTGGGACGCCTCGACCCGGGGCCGCTACGCCGTCACGCCAAAGGTTCCGAGGTCGTCGTCCTCGTCGTCCTGTGGGCTCTCCGAAGACTGAGGGTCGTCGATGTAGGTCACCTGCATCTCCCCGGTGCCGTAGTCCACGTAGACCGACGGCGTGTGCAAGATGATGTGACCCCGGATGTCGGAGCAGATCTTGGCACAGGCTCCGCAGCACTCGCAGCCATCGGCCTCAAGGTTCAGCGGACACAGATGGTGCCCCATCGCCGGTCTCTCGGCGCAGTGCGGGCACTGTTCAAACGAGACTTCTTCGATATGTCGCATGGATCGCCCTCCTCTCAAGCCGGAGCGCCGAGCCCTTCCCCTTATTTGTCGGCTCCCGAGGGCGTAGGAGTAAGCAAGCGTTGCCGAGGTCAGGGTACGGGCCCGATGTGACGATCTCGTAAAACGACGCGACGCCGCCCCTCGCTACACGACGGGAAGGCAGACGAAGAAACCGGAGGTCAGAGGCGCCCCCGGCATCCCGCCATCCTGTTCCTGCTCACCTCATCGCGCTCGCCCCCACGCTTGTCCCGCTCTCCAGCTGTGGGCACAGGGCTCGGCCACGTAAGACCAGCGTGGGAGGCCGCACTCCCGACTCGGGCTCCTGTGAGATGGTTTGGCGTTGTCCGCAGGGCTTGAGCCGGATGCAAAGGATTCAGGGATGCGACTGAGAGCGGTACGCGGGGCGACGACGGTCGTCGAGGACACCAAGGAGGAGATCCTCACGGCGACGGCCCGGCTCCTCGAAGAGATGATCTCCCGCAACGAACTGGCCAGTGAGGACCTGGTGAGCATCGTCTTCACGGCCACGCCGGACCTCCACGCCGTGTTCCCGGCGGAGGCGGCACGGCGCATCGGCATCTCCGACGTCCCGCTGCTGTGCGCCCGGGAGCTCGACATCGAGGGCGCCATGCCGCTGTGTATCCGGGTCCTGATGCACGCCTACACCGACCGCGACCTGCAGTCGGTGCGTCACGTCTACCTCGGGGACGCCCGGGCGCTCCGCACCGACCTGGCCGACTGATGGTGCCCGGCAGCCGGCCCGGCTCGGGCGCCCGTCGCAGGCCGCGACGGGGGGGCGCCGCCCGCGAAACCCTCGCCATCCTCGGCACGGGACTGATGGGCGGATCTCTCGGACTGGCCAGCCTTGCCGAGGAGCTCGTCGACCGGGTCACCGGCTGGGACGCCGACCCGGACATGGCGAAGCGGGCGCTGGCGCGTGGGGCCGTGACCGAGGTGGCGGGCTCGGTTGCCGAGGCGGTGGCGGGGGCGAGCCTCGTGGTGCTCTCGATGCCGGTCAGTGCGATCCCTGCGTCGTTCCGCGCCGTGGCGCCCCACCTGCAGCCGGGGGCGGTTGTCACGGACCTCGGCAGCACCAAGGGGCGTGTGGTGGAGGAGATCAACCCCCTCGTCCCCGACGGCGTGCACTTCATCGGGGGGCATCCGATCGCCGGGTCGGAGAAGGAGGGCATCGAGGCCGCCGACCCGGACCTGTTCCGGGGCGCCTTCTGGATCCTCACGCCCACGACGCAGACCGACCCCGAGGCCTACGGCCGGCTGGTGCACTTCCTCGGAGGCCTGGCGGTGCACGTGCTCTCCCTCGACCCGGCCCGCCACGACGAGCTGCTCGCCCTCACCAGCCACCTTCCCCAGCTGCTGTCGAGCACGTTGATGGGCTTCGCCGCGGACATCGCCGCCGCCGAGGGCGGCCTGCCCCTGGCGGCGGGGGGCGGGTTTCGGGACATGACCCGCATCGCCGGGAGCTCGCCCGACCTCTGGCTGGACATCGTCCGCGAGAACCGGCGGGCCGTCCTTGCGCTCCTGCACCGCTTCCAGGAGGCGCTCGAGTCCACGACCGCCTACATCGACCACCAGGACTGGGAGGGCTTGCGGGCTGCGCTGGCGGCCGCCCGTGAGGGGCGGGCCCGCCTGCCCGAGAAGCCGGGGCTCGAGCCTGCCTCGCTCATGGAGCTGCTGATCCCCGTCCCCGACCGTCCTGGGGTCATCGCCGAGGTCACAACGACGGTGGGGGAGGCGGGGGTCAACATCGAGGGCCTCACCATCGTCCACTCCCCGGAGGGGGGCAGGGGCACGATGCACCTCGAGGTCAACGGCGAGGCGGCCGCCCGGGTCGCCGGCGAGGCCCTGGAGCGAAAGGGCTACCTGCCGCACATCGTCCCGGGTCTGTAGCGGTGGCGCCCTGAGGTGGTGTTGGCGCCCACCGACGCGTCGATCGAGGGGCCGTTCTACCGCCCCGGGGCACCGATGCTGGCAGCGCCCTGCAGCCTCGTCCGCCGCCCGGGCGAGCGGGGCGCCGTCCTCGTGTTCCTCGGCGACGTGCGGTCCACGGACGGGGACCCGCTGCCAGGTGCGCTCCTCGACATCTGGCAGGCCTCGGCGGAGGGCAGGTATGCACCGGGGAGGCCGACCGACGGGGACTTCTCCGGGCTGTTCGATCCGACCCAGCCGGCCTTCAACCTGCGGGGGTGCATACGAGCGGGCGACGATGGGGGCTTCGAGGTCCGCACGGTGATCCCGGGGCCCTACCGGGACCCGCCCGGCTCCATGGACGTGGCGTCGATGCGCCCGGCCCACCTGCACGTGAAGCTGGCGTGCGAGGGCTTCGTCCCCCTGACGACGCAGCTCTTCTTCGCCGAGGACCCCCACCTGCGGTCCGACCCGGCCGAGGCCGTGCGGCCAGGGCTCGTGATGGCCCTCGAGCGGCGGGCAGACCCGGCGGACCTGGCCGCCCGAGGCCTCTTGCGGCCCTACTTCGCCTGCTGGTTCGGATTCGTGCTCTCCCCGGCGACCTCTGGGACCGCATCCAACGAGATCCCGAAGAGGTCCTGGTAAGCGGCGAGCACCTCCTCGTCGCTGCCGAGAGCCGTCTCCGTGCGCTCCCCGCCGACGGTGCGGATCAGGCGGCGGCCGCTCAGGGTGAGCCTGCCCCCCGCCACGGGCAGCGTGCAGACGAGGCCTCGACGGAAGTGGGACGCGGGCCAGGTCTGCTGCCACCAGCACATCGGCACGAAATCTTCGAGCCGGCGGGGCATCGTCTCGACCCGGTAGTTGGCCTTGCCGTCCCGGAGGACGTCGAGGGCCGCGGG
>DASPZW010000098.1:0-5990 GCA_035636055.1 Actinomycetota bacterium | reverse complement strand
AGCGTCCCCCGTCCTCGGCGACCCAGAGGATGCGTCGAGCACGTGCCTCGGCGAGCGCC
The DNA here is from genome assembly GCA_035636055.1 of Actinomycetota bacterium. GTDB lineage: Bacteria > Actinomycetota > CADDZG01 > JAHWKV01 > JAOPZY01 > JAOPZY01. Next base: position 5,931 of record DASPZW010000098.1, on the reverse strand, counting down.
GGGACGGCGGCACCTGCGTCCTGACCCGCCAGCGCGACCCCGAGCCCGAGGTCGAAGTCCTTGCCGATCACGGCACCGACGGTCAGCAGCGCAAGCGCCCGGGGCGACAGGAGATCCATGCGGCGCAACAGGAACGCCCCAGCGCGCCGGGAGGCCTGGACGCCACGCAGGGCGATCGCGTCGAGCTCCCAGCCGTCCCTCGAACCAACCAGCGCGCCACACTCGACCATGCCGCGCAGCACGGCGGCGGCCATGAACGGGCTCCCCTCCGACAGCCGCGTGACGGTCTCGATCGCCGCCCGCGGCAACGGACCCGCCATCGACTGCACGAGGCCGCCGATCTCCGACGCATCGAGGGGCGCAAGGTGCACGTGGAGCGCCGGGCGCAGCGCCCGCAGCGGGTGGCCCTGGTCGACCTCCTCGGTGCGGTAGGCGACGACGACGTTGACGAAGCTGCTCCTGCTCGCCACCGCCTGCCACCGGGCCAGCAGCTTGGCGGTGAGGGTGTCCGCCCACTGGCAGTCGTCGAAGATCACGACGGCCGGGCGTTCCGGTGACCCGAGGGCCTCGAAGAGCGTCGGGAGTGCCTGGAGGCTGCGGGCTTCGCCGTAGGTCTCCGGCCCGAGCTTGCCTGCCGCCTGCCCGAGCACGGTCGCCAGCTCCGGAAGGGCTGCCACGATGGACTCGGCCTGCTCGCCGACCCGTTCGCGGATGCGGCGCTGCACGTGGGGGTCGCAGGTCGCCTCGAGCACGGCCGCCGCGACACCCTCGAGCATCTGGAACGGTCGCTGGCCCGTCTGGTCGAGACCCTGGCCGCGCAGGATCCAGAACGAACGCTGGTCCGCGCGGCGGGCAAGTTCCTCGAGGATGCGGGTCTTGCCGCCGCCCGACTCCGCCTCGACGACGACGAGGCCACCATGTCCGTTGGCCGCCTCCTCCAGCTGGGCGGCGAGGGCGCCGAGCTCCACGGTCCGGCCCACGAAGACGGGTTCGGTCAACGTCCGGCGGTGGTCGTGGAGGCCGATGAGCACCTGCGGGTCGTCGTCGCCGGCGGCGAGGCCCTCCGCGATCTCGTCGACGTCGGCGACCACCGCGGCGGCGGACTGGTACCGCTCCACCGGGTCCTTCCGCAGCAGTCGTTGGACGAGTGCCTCGACGGCTGCCGGGACGGTGATGCCCATCGAGGCCAGGGTGGGAACCGGGCTGGACACCTGCGCCCGCAGCAGCTCACCCGCCTCCTCCCCGTCGAAGGGAGGTCGCCCTGCCAGGCAGGTGAACAGGAGGATGCCGGCCGAGTACAGGTCAGCACGCTCATCGACGTCGGCCTCGATGAGGCCCGCCTGCTCCGGGGAGATGAAGCGGGCGGTGCCGACGGGAAGGTCCCGGATCGACTCGGGGAGACGGCTGCTGCGGGCAAGCCCGAAGTCGATGAGGACTGCCCATGCCGGAGGGGAGTTGGGGTCGATGATGACGTTGGCGGGCTTGATGTCGCGGTGGAGAACGCCCTGCTCGTGCACCCGCTCGAGGGTCCCGAACAGTTCCCGGGCGATCAGCAGGGCGTCGGCCACGGGCATGGGCTCCCCGGACTGCTCGAGGCGGTGGTCGAGCGGGATGCCGTCGACGAACGGCTGGACCACGAAGGCGATGTCGTCGTCCCTGCCCACGGTCACCCTGCTCCCCGCCCCCGGCGGGTGGAGAGCCGAGACGAGGCGGTGGTCGAGAGGCTTCCCATCGGCGTCGTTTTGACCACAACGAGCGCCGCGCCGCCGTCCTGGCCGAACTCGTCGGTTGCAAGGTACGTGGCGATGCCGTTGCCTTCCTTGAGGAGGCGACGGACTCGGTAGCGTCCGGCGATGACCAGCGGGACGGCGTGCGGCGCGAGCAGGTCGGAACCAGGCGAACCGGACCCTGCGGGCGCTTCAGGTCCGGACGCGTCTGTACGTGGGGAAGCCTGGGCCGCGCGTGGATTCATCGCAGCAAAATGATGGCAGTGGCATCAGGCGTCGTACATGGCCCGTTGGGCCTATTTTTGCCGGCTGGAAAAGGGCGCCGGGGATGCGCGGCATGGCCCGATCTGACCACCCATGCGTGCGGATGGTGGGGGTCGTGACTAGGTCGTTGCCGCGGCGCGCACGTCGGTGTCCGGGTCGGCAAGCAGCACTGGGTCGACCACCGCTCTCGCCTTGATGAGGGCGAGGCAGCGGCGCAGATCCCTGCCCCGGTTGATCGCGATCGCCGCAGTGATCCGGCCCTCCTGCAGGTAGAAGGCCGCGAAGCTGCGGGCCTCGATGTCACCCCGGATGACCGGGTCGTCCCAACTGGACACGTGGCCGGCCGCCTGGATGTTGGCGTCGAACTGGTCGGACCAGAACCAGTGCACCTCGTCGTAGCACTCCGAGGCCCCCAGCATGCTGCGGGCGGCAGCCGCGCCCTGCTTCATGGCGTTCTGCCAGTGCTCCACGCGCACGTGGTGGCCGACGAGCGGATGGAAGTGGTTGGCGACGTCGCCTGCCGCGTAGATGCCAAGGTCAGGGTCCCCTTGGGGCATGTGGTCACGTCCCCGTGGGCCGGCCCTGCAGAACTCGTCGACGACGACGCCGTTGTCCAGGGGCACCCCGACCCCGTCCAGCAGGTCGGTCACGGGCACGGTGCCCACGCCGACGACGACGAAGTCGCAGTCGATGCGAGTCCCCGAGCCCGTGACGACGCGCTCCACCCGGCCGGCGCCTTCGAGGGCGTCCACCGACTCGCCGAAGTGCATCCGCACGCCGTGGTCGGCGTGGATCGCCGCGACGACCGAGCCGATCTGCGGCCCGAGCGCGCGGTAGCAGGGGGCGGGCAAGGGTTCGATGACCTCCACCTCAAGGCCGGAGAGCCGCAGCGACGCCGCAACCTCGGCGCCGATGAATCCCATGCCGACGATCACGGCCTTCGTCGCCCCTGCCATCTCGGCTCGGATCGCTTCGGCGTCGGCGACGGTGCGGAGCGAGCGGACGCCGTCGAGATGCGCGCCGGGGACGCCGAGCCTCCGGTTGCGCAGGCCCGTAGCGATCAGGAGCTTGTCGTAGCGGACCACGTCGCCGTCGCCGAGGATCGCCTCCCGCGCGCCGGAATCGATCCGCGTGACCCGGGTGCCCAACCGGCACTCGACCTCCTTCGCCTCCCAGAAGTCGGCCGGACGGATGAGGGCCTTCTCGAACGGTGCCTCCCCACGGAGGAACTCCTTGGAGAGCGGGGGCCGCTCGTATGGAGCGACGGGTTCCTCCCCGATCAGGACCAGGCGCCCGTCGAAGCCCTCCGAACGCAGGGTCGCTGCGGCCGTCCCACCGGCGAGGTTGGCGCCGGCGATCACAAACGTCGCCGGCATCTACGGACCGAGCTCGACCAGCAGCTTCCCGTCGGCCTCCTGCACGGCGTACACGTCGATGGGGTCCGGGGGTGGGCCGTCGAGCACCTCGCCGGTGTCGAGGTCGAACTGGCCCATGTGGCACGCGCAGACAACCGTGGCACCCTCCAGCTCGCCGTCGGCCAGCGAGCAGGCGGCGTGGGTGCAGGTGTCGTCGAAGGCATAGAGACGGCCCTCGACCCTAGCGACAGCGATCATGTGGGAGCCCACCGGGAACACCTTGATCTGCCCGTCCGGCACGCTGCCGGCATCGCCGACAGCGACGTACTCGCCCATACTTCCTCCTTGATGGTTGGGTGGTAAAGGGGTCGCGGAGTTCGCCGGGCAGCGTACCGTCTAGCGGGGCATCAGGATCGCCTTGGTCAGCCGCTTGAGGCGGCGCAGCTCCGCCCACCGCAGCAGCAACCAGACGGCGCCGATGGCGAGGGCGGGTCCCTTCCACTGGCCCGTCTCGACAAGCTCTCCAAGGCGCTCGGACCACGCGGGCGGGAGCACCTGGACCACCGGGCTCTGGACCACCGTGGGGAGGGGGGCCTCCTTCAGCGCCCGCTTCGCCTTCTTCATCGCTGCCTTGCCGGCTTCCTTGCGCGTTTCCTTGTTGGCCCGCTTGGATCTGTTGCGGATCCGATGCACCACGAACCAGAAGAGGCTCCCGCCGATCCCGCCCCCGACGGCGACACCGGCGAGTCGCTTTGCCCAGATCGCCGGGGCCGGCAGGCGCCCGGCGAGCTCTGCCATGTCCCGCTCGAGGCGGTGGCGTGTCTCCTCGATGTCGGTCAGCGTTGCAGCTGTGCTATTGCCCACTCTTCACCCTCCTTCAAGGTCCGCTTGGTTTCCTCGGGCACCAGCGACGGCTTGCGGAGCCTTGCCTTGCCGAACAGCACGGCAACCACGGCCAGCAGGGCGAAGCCTCCCGTTACGACGAGCCGGGAACCCCACGGGGGCAGCACGTTGTCAAGCGCCGCGGCGGCCGTGAGCCCACCGAAGACGAGGACCATCAGACCGATGACGCCGGCCGCGGCAAAGGCCCCGGCGGCCATGGCTCTCGCAAGGAGGGCGTCGACGATCTCGTGGCGGGCCAGTTCGATCTCTTTGGTGAGCAGGTGCTTGGTGTCATCGGCGATCGACATGAGGATCTCGAGGGTGGATCGTTCCGTCGAGCCGTCGCGCTGCTGCGTGTGGGTGGGTCGTGGAGTTTCCATCGCTGTCTCCCTCCGCTGATCCCGCCGAAGATAGGCTGCACCCACCCGTCGCCGGGTCGGTAGGCAGGTGGTACCCATGCCCGAAGGCCCTTACACCACGGTGGTTTGGGGTCCACGACGGGGGTCACGAGTGCCACGTTGCACCGCCGAAATATCCGGACATCCGCGCGGGAATCTTTGACTCGCCAACCTTCTTGGGGTTTACTGCCGGAAGCTGGTATTTCTCGGGAGACATTGGAGGCAAAGGATGAACAAGAGTGACCTCGTTGACGCGATCGCCGCCGCTACCAACGAAGGCAAGACGAAGGTAGCGGGGCTGCTCGAGGCCGTCCTCGAGCACATCAGCGGGGCGTTGCAGAGGGGCGACAAGGTCACGCTGCCTGGTTTCGGAACCTTCGACACCCGCAAGCGCGCCGCCCGTTCGGGGCGGAACCCGCGCACCGGCGCAGCGGTGAAGATCGCCGCCACCACGGCACCGGTCTTCAAGGCGGGCGCCACGCTCAAGGGATCGGTCGCTGGCAAGAAGAAGGCTGCTGCCAAGGGCAAGGCTGCTGCCAAGAGCAAGGCGACCTCGAAGAGCGCAGCCAAGGCTCCTGCCAAGGCCACAGCGGCAGCGAAGCTCAAGGCTGCACCCAAGCTCAAGGCTGCACCCAAGCTCAAGGCCGCCCCGAAGCCTGCACCGAAGCCCGCCGCCAAGGCTCCTGCCAAGGTGCCGGCGAAAGCTGCTGCGAAGCCCAAGGCTGCTGCCAAGACCGCTGCGAAGGCCGCGGCCAAGCCCGCCGCCACGAATGGCGGCAAGGGTGGCGCCAAGAGCAAGGCGAAGGCCGCGTCGAAGAAGAAGTAGCAACCGCAACGAGTTCGTAGCCGACGGCGGTCCGCCCGATGGGCGGGCCGTTTCGCGTTACGCTGCCGGCATGAAGCGGGGGATGTCAGGCAAGACGCGGCGGGGGAGCCCCCCGTTGCCGCGCCAGCGCAAGGCGCTCCGGATCGTCCAGTTCACGTTGGTAGGCCTCGCCGTCTGCCTCGCCCTGCTCGGGTACTCGGCCCTCAACCAGCACCGGCACCCACTGCCCGCCGCGGCGACCCTCGGGGCACCGGGCCGTCACGGTATGGGAGAGGTCCTGGCCCTGGGGGCGGGTGCCGTCGGCCTCGCGGCCCTCGCGTTCCGGATGGGCATCCGCGTGGTGCGCGGCCCGGAGCCCAGCGTCCCCGAATAACGTCCTGTTTTTATCCAGGGGGATTCGCAGCTCATCCCCCTCCGCAACGCTGCGGGGGGCTGCTACTCCCCCTGGACCCCCTGGTCGGTCAGGCCAGCGCTGCGAG
>DASPZW010000097.1:0-4021 GCA_035636055.1 Actinomycetota bacterium | reverse complement strand
CTGGGGAATCGCCGGCGGGTTCGTGGCCCTGGTGGCCCTGATCGTGGTCCTCACGAAGCTGGTGCACTAGGTGGTGATGTGCTCATTGTCTCGGCTCCCGTCGCGCGCCGCGCCGCCCGCGCCTGAGGATTAGGGTTTGTACGCGCCGCCTCGCGGGCGGACGTCACTCACGGTCACAAGGTGTACGGCGGGATCCCGGCGGAAAAGGACGCGCCACTCCCCCACGCGGAGCCGGTAGCCGTCGGTGCCCTTGAGGTGCCGGATGTCGCCGGTCTCGGGGAGCCGGCGCAGGGCCGTCAGGATCCGCTCGCGGTCAGTGCGACTCATGCGTTCCAGAGATTTGACCGCCCTCGGCTGAAGCTCGACGTGCCACTGCGGCTCAGTCAGCCCACAACTCCCGCTCCACCTGCTCAAGGGGGATACCGGGGGACGTATCCGCTAAAGCCTCACGGTCCGCCACCGTCATGGGCTCGTCGTCATCCAGAGCAGCATCGAGGCGGGCAAGAAACGGATCCCTCGCCCGGGTCAGCAGCTGCGCCACAGGCTCGAGGGATGCCTCGGGTAGCTCATCGAGAAGCCGATGAAGTTCAGCGCGGGTCATGGTTGAACCGTAGCACCAGGTGCGACCAACCTCAATCGGCCCCTGGCAGAAGTCGCCACCGATGCTCAAGAGGTGTGGAAGTTTTGGTACGTGGAACAGCACTTTTTTACCACACCTCTGACGCCACACCCGGCCCCCCCGTTAGGCCCTGCGCGGCGGGACATCCACCCGGCACAGGTCCCTCGCGGCCACCGTCTCGGGGAAGATCGGCTGCGCTTCCGCCAGGTAGAGCTGCTCGTCGGTGTGGCGCTGGGAGAAATGCGTCAGGACGAGCCGCCGGGCCCCCGCTGCGGCGGCGATGCGGGCCGCGTCGGCGGCGGTCAGGTGCCCCCAGGCGGTCGCCAGCTCCTGCTCTGCAGTAAGGAAGGTCGATTCGGTCACCAGCAGGTCCACGCCCTCAGCCAGGCGGGCCGCTCCCTCGCAGACGGCAGTGTCCATGACGAAGGCGAACGACTGCCCGGGCCTCGGCACGCTCACCTCGCCGAGCGCCACCCTCCGGCCGCCGGCCTCGATCTCGCCGGCGGCCTGGAGGCGGCCCACGTCCGGCCCCCGCACGCCGAGCGCCTCGAGCCGCTCCGGCAGGATCCGCACACTGGGGGCCTCCTGCAGCCGCCAGCCGAAGGCGTCCACCCGGTGCCGGAGCCGGTCCGCGACGATCGAAAGGCCGGGGTCCCCTTGGGGCGAAGAAGAGTCCCCAGCCGCGGCAACTTCACCCGCCTCGAAGACCGGGTGCACCCGCAGGTCGACCTGGGCGTCGAAGATCGACGCCGTGCGGAGGCGCTCGAAGTAGGCGGCGCCGCTGGCCGGGAAGTACACGTCCACGGGGTGGCCGACCCGGTCGAGCGAGAGCCGCTGGATGATCCCCGGGAGCCCCAGGCAGTGGTCGCCGTGGAAGTGGGTGAGCAGGATCCGGGTGATGGCCGAGCCCGGGATCCCGGCCAGCAGCATCTGGCGCTGGGTCCCCTCCCCGGGGTCGAACAGGAGCCCCTCGGTGTCCCAGCGCAGGAAGTAGCCGTTCTGGTTGCGCTGCCTCGTCGGGGCCTGGCTCGCCGTGCCGAGCACGACCAACTCCCGAGCCGCCACCCCCCCGCCTCCTCACGCGCCGCCGTCCGTCCCGCCCACGATGGGCCATCATGGGCTCCATGGCAATGGATCCGCCGCTCGGCGAGACGGCCTGGGCACGGGGCCTTGCTGGCGTCCTCCTCCGCCAGCGCTCGCTCATGGAGCGCCTCGGGGAGTTGCGCAGCCGCATCTTCAGGGCGCTCGCCGCGCTCGCCGCCTGCTCGGTGGCGGCCTGGTTCTTCTACCCGGCGATCCTCCACCTGCTCGCCCAGCCGCTGAGGTCGCTGCCAGGGGCGGGGTCGGTCATCGGCAAGGGGACGCTCATCTTCACGGCCCCCCAGGAGGCGTTCTTCGTCCGCGTGAAGGTCGTCGGGTATGCGGCGGTGGCGGCGGCGTCCCCATTCATCCTGTGGCAGGTCTGGCGCTTCCTCACCGTGACGCCCGGGTCGGGCACCGGCAGGCGCGGCGCCACGTACGCCGTCATCCTGATCGCGGTCTCGGTCGTGCTGTTCGCCGCCGGCACCGTAGCCGCCTTCCTGTTCGTCTCGCCTGCCCTGCACATCTTCCTCTACCTGGGCGGCCGCCATATCACGCTCATCCCCCGGGCGTCGGAGTACCTCTCGTTCCTCCTGCTGCTCGTGGTGGCGTTCGGCGTGACGTTCGAGTACCCCCTCTTCCTGCTGGGGCTGATCTTCGCCGGCATCATCTCGAGCGGCACCCTGCGCAGGCGTCGCCGGCTCGCCTGGTTCCTGCTCATCGTGGTCTCGGCGGTCGTGACCCCGACCGTGGACCCGATCACGCCGCTGGCGCTCGCCCTGCCCCTCGCCCTCCTCTACGAGGGGACGATCGTCACCGCCCGGCTCTTCAAGCGGTGACCGGCCGGTACAATACCGCTCCCACGATGCGTTCCCCCCGACTGCTTCTGATCGTCGTGCTGGTCCTGGTGGCGACCGCGTGCGGCGGGAAGCAGAAGCCATCGGGGCAAGGCAATGGCCCGGCCCAGGCGGTCGCAGCCCAGCCAGGCGCGCCCCCCGCCGCCGGGAAGTGCCCACTCACCGACCTCGACCCTGCCACCGACGCCGCGAACAACCGCCCGGTGCTCGCCGTGAAGATCGACGGCTCCATCGCGTCGAAGACCCCGTCCGGCCAGTCCGGGCTGGACTCGGCGGACATCGTCTACGACGAGCCGATCGAGGGGGGGTTCGGCAGGTTCCTGGCCCTCTACCAGTGCGGCTCCCCCACCCGTGTCGGCCCCGTCCGGGAGGCGCGCATCGAGGATCCCGACCTGCTCGCCCAGTACGGCTCCGCCATCCTCGCCAGCGCCGGGGGCCCGGCCGACGTCATGGCCAAGGTCACCGCCACCGCGGGGCTCGTCAACGCCGACAGCGTGCGCCATGGCACCGCCTTCTCCCGGGACACCACCGGCCGCCAGGCGCCGTACAACCTGTTCGCCGACCCGGCCAAGCTCCGGGCCATCCGGGCGCCCGCCACGTCCACCAAGCCGCTGGCCGCCCCGCCCTCGCAGTTCGTCTTCGTGCCGGCGATCACGCCCACCGCCGGGGCGGGCCAGAGTCCCAGCCCGAAGGCGTCGCCGAAGGCCGGCAGCATCAAGTTCAAGCTCGGCCCGCAACTCACCTACCAGTACGACGCGGCGTCCAACGCCTACCTCCGGAACGAGAACGGCCAACCGCACCTCACGGATTCGGGCGCGCAGATCCGGGTAGTCAACGTGGTCGTCATGTGGGTGCAGATGAACCAGGGCCAGATCACCGACGCGTCGGGCACCACCACCACCCCCGAACCGGTCGTCACCGGCACGGGGAACACGATGGTGCTCACCGGCGGCGTGGAGCGGGACGGCACATGGAGCCGACCCGATGTATCGTCCTTGATGAGTCTGCTCGACGCCGCGGGCAAGCCGATACCGCTGACGCCAGGCAACACCTGGATCCATATCCTCCCGAAGGAAGAGCCCGTCTATGTCCAATAGGCACACGCCACCTTGGCGCGACCGCCTCCAGCAGGCGGCCGTAACCCCCGCGGTCCGCGTGCCCTACCGGGAGTCGACGGGTCTCTGGAAGAACCTGAAGAAGGCAGACGAGGACGAGAGCCGCAATCGGCGTTTCCACAAGCGGCTGCCCGCGTCCTGGCGCACGAGCGTCGCGGACCGCTCCATGCCCCTGTGGCTCAAAGGGGCGCTGGTGTGGCTGCTCGACGTGCCCCGCTGGATCTACTTCACATTCGGCTCGATCATCCTGCTGGGGGGCCTGACCGTGCTCATCACGGCGGTGTCGATCTACAACTACCTCTCGAAACCCGTGGCGATCCCGACCCCGGTGGTGGGCTCGGCCACCCAGA
>DASPZW010000096.1:0-3329 GCA_035636055.1 Actinomycetota bacterium | reverse complement strand
ATGAAGGGGAGCGGTCCCGTCGAGCCGATCCGTCCCCGCAGGTCCTCGATCAGCGAATGCGTCACGCGGCACGCAGTATCGCGTGTTCGCCCCTGGTTCCGCACTTAGCCGGCCGGAACCGTCGCCTCCTGGGCCGCCGGCTCGTAGATGAGGATCGCGACGCCGTCACCGACCACCTTCGAGTCCGCAAGGCGCAGTGGCTTGCGGTCGCTCGTGTCGCCGAAGACCCGCTTCCCGCTCCCCAGGACGACCGGGAAAACCATCAGGCGCAACTCGTCGACGAGGTCGTGCTCGATCAGCGACTGCACGAGCTGTGCGCTCCCGTGGACCACGATGTCGCCATCCAGGTCCTCCTTCAGCTTCGAGACCTCCTCCACCACGTCGCCCTTCAGCACCGTCGAGTTGTTCCACTCGGCCTCGTCGAGCGTCGAGGAGACGACGTACTTCGGCATGTTGTTGAACTTGTCGGCGAATTCGCCTTGCATCGATGGCCAGGCCGCGGCGAAGCCCTGATAGGTCACCCGGCCCAGCAGCAACGCCTCGGTGGCCATGGTCTCGTCGAGCTTGAACGTCTGGCCCTCCCCCTGGTCGACCTGGAACGTCCAGCCTCCGTGCTTGAACCCCTCGGCCCCGCCCGGATCCTCCATGACACCGTCGAGTGAGACGAACTCGGTTACGACGATCCTGCCCATGGCGCTCCTCCTTCTCGTCCGAGGACGGTCGTCCGATGACCCTCCCTCCTACCGAAACGTCGAACGAGCGTCCACGGGATCGACACGATCCGCAGATTTTTTGGCCCCGGCTGTCCCGGTGCTTGGCACGAGGTTGGGACTACAATACGCCCGTGAACCCAGGCGCCACGCCCACCACGCAGCCCGCGCACTCCGGGTGCGCCTCCCACCCCACCGGCTGACTCGGGAGGCTCGGTGTATCCCGCCCGGTTCCACTACGAGGCTCCGCGGACGCTCGAAGAGGCCTGCCAGATGATGGCCTACTACCGGGACGACGCCAAGGTGCTGTCCGGGGGGATGAGCCTCATCCCCTTGATGAAGCTGCGCTTCGCCAGCCCGCCGACCATCGTCGACATCAACGGCATCCGTGACCTGGACTACATCGAGGAGGCCGGCGGCTACCTGCGGATCGGAGCCCTGGCCCGCAACCGTGACATCGATCGCTCGGAGTTGGTCCGAGCGCGCCACCCCCTCATGTCGTCGGCGGCACCCCTCATCTCGGATCCGGTCGTCCGCAACCGGGGAACGCTGGTGGGCAACTGCTGCCACGCCGACCCTCAGGGCGACTGGGCGACGGTGATGCTCTGCCTCGACGGCGACATCGTGGCCCTCAGCCTGCAGGGGGAGCGGGTCATCCCGATCCGGGAGTTCATCGTCGGCCCCTTCCAGAACAGCCTCCGGGCGGACGAGATCGCGGTCGAAGCCCGCATCCCCGGGATGACGAACTATGGGCGCTACCGCAAGATCGAGCGCAAGGTGGGCGACTTCGCCACGGTCGGGGTCGGCGTGGCGCTCACCGTCCAGGGCGGAACCGTGACGCGGGCGGGTATCGGGCTCACCGGCGTCGGGCCCTCCAACATCAAATGCGACGCAGCGGAACGGATGCTCCTGACCGGGCGCTACCGGTACGAGGGGTTCCTCGACAGTGTTGCCCGGATGGCGGCGGCGACCGCCTCCCCCCGCACCGACCACCGGGGCAGCGCGGACTACAAGCGGGAGATGGTCAGCGTCTTCGTCCGCCGGGCGCTCCAGGAGGCGGAGGGGATCCACCCGCTCTCCGCCCCCGTGGACGTCGGCGTGTCACTGGCCCCGCCAGGCTACTCCTCGCCCGTCCCCGTCGGGGCTGCCGGCACTCCCCTGCCGCAGGCGATGCGCCTGAGCCCCTTCCCGTCGGTCCTCCAGGGGCTGAAGCGGACGTTCCGCAAGCACTTCTACTGAGGCCCGTGCGGCGCCCCGGGCACCCCGGGCGCGTCTCACGAGCCCCCGGTGGCGTACATCAGCGACCCCGGCGTGGTCAACAGCTCGCCCGTTTCCAGCAGCGTCTTCAGGCCGGAGAGGATCATCGGCCAGCCGCCGTACAGCTGGTCGTTCGCGCCCTCGCGAAGCTCGTCGTGGGTGACGGTCAGGCGGCAGGAGTCGCCGACCGGTTCGATCTCCCACGTGACCCTGGACGTTCCCTCACTCTTCACGTCCTCGCCCCAGAGTGCTCTCATGCTCTGGACCAGCCGGCGAGGGGGGTCGACCTCGAGGTTCTCGCCCTCCCCCAGGAGTGCGTCCGAGGCCGGATGGCTCTGTTCGTAGCGTGAGCCGGTCGTCCAGTCCGAGCTGATCCGGCAGCCGAAGTTGTACTTGCTCCTCATCTCGCTGTCGGTGATCGCCTCCCACAGGCGTTCCGGCGTGGTCTTGATGTAGATCTCGAATACCTTTTCCACGGTCCCCTCCAGTCTGTTCATGGGCAACTCTTGCTACGACGACTATAGGTGACCATATGGTCACATGTCAAGGGCTGCTCAAGCGTGGCTCAAGGGCTGCTCACGGCAGGAGCAGCCGGCCCATCCGGCGTGCGGTCACCGCCAAGCCGGCGAGTCCCTCCCAAGGCTCGCCGGTCCCGCCGCTATCGCCGGTACGGAAAACAGCTGTTCATTCACGGGTAACATGGCAGAAATAGCGGCTCCTTAGGATCAAGGAGGTCTGGCGGGCTGGCCGCTCATGACTGCAACGCACACCACCGATCCCGAGAGGAGCGTTGCGCGTGGTTCGGCGAGCCGGAGATTGGGAAGCGCTGAGGATGCGACGAACGCAGGGCGGGCCGGTGGTTACCCCGGAGTTCCATCCCCTCGCCACCTTCGCCAACTTCCGGGATGCCGAGGCGGAGATGCTCCGCGACTGCACGTCCCGCACCCCTCCCTTCACGGACGCGGTCGCGAGGGCCGTCGTGGATCACCTGTCTCCCCACCTCCAGGCGGCCGGCTTGGGCCGGGCGGTCAGCCAGGAGGCGGTTGCGGCCTGGCTCGACCGCAGCAGCACCGGGCCATTCGACGCTGACTTTGCGCGCTTCCTGCGACGTCTCACCCACGTCGACGGTGGGGCAACCTTCCCCGGGGTGAGCGTCCCGATGCCGCCGCAGATGATCGTGGCCACCATGGCCCGGGTCCAGGGCGAGATCCTGCTGGCCCTGGGCAACGTCACGGACACCATCACGCTGTCGGGACTGGGGGGCATCTGGATGGGCCAGCTGATGCTGCAGCTCGGGATCACGCTGGAGCCGTCCCTCCGCGAGCCGAGCGGCCCCCGCGACTACCAGAGCGTCGACGACGA
>DASPZW010000095.1:0-11534 GCA_035636055.1 Actinomycetota bacterium | reverse complement strand
GGTGGCTACCACCCTGCGGAACAGCGCGACTCCCACGATGGTGCACGCTGGCTACAAGGTCAACGTGGTTCCCCGCGATGCCTTGGGGTTCGTCGACGGCCGCGTGCTGCCAGGATGCGACGGAGAGTTTGCCTTGACGATCGATGAGCTCACGGGTCCCCAGGTCGCGTGGGAATACGTGCACCGTGCGGCTCCCCTCGAGGCGCCATGGGAGTCGCCCATCTTCTCGGCGATGCGCGCAGCGCTCCTGGCCGAAGACCCCGATGGGCTGCCCGTACCGTACTGCATGTTCGGGGGCACGGATGCAAAGAGCTTCGCGCGGTTGGGCATCGTGGGATATGGCTTCACGCCGCTGGCCCTGCCGCCGGATTGCGACTATCACCTTCTGGTGCACGGTGTGGACGAGCGAGTGCCGGTGCAGGCGCTTGATTTCGGCACGCGCGTGCTCGATCGGTTCCTGACCGGAGTGCGCTGACTGCATGCCAGCCCCCTCGGACACCCGGATCCCTCCGGTGGCGCCCACGGAGCCATGCGTGCGAAGGATCCACGGCGTCGCGAGTCCGGATCCGTACGCGTGGATGCGCAATGCCAGCGACCATCGGTTGATCGACTACCTCCAGCAGGAGCGGGCCTGGTACGAGGAGGCAACGGCGAATCTCGAACCGCTGCGCAGCGAACTGCGCTCCGAGCTGGTGAGCCGGCTCCCAGCCGAGGAGGAATCGATGCCGTGGCGGTGTGGCCCGTACTCCTATCTGCTCCGAACGCCGGCCGGGGCTGAGTACGCGCAGCTCTGCCGGCGAGGCGGGGAGGATGCCGCGCTCGAGGTGGTGTTGGACACGGACGTGCTCGCAGCGGGCCATGCCTATCTGCGGTACGGCGTCTGTAACCCCAGCCCGGATGGCCGGTATGTGGCCTACTCGGTGGACTTCGCCGGGGACGAGACCTTCGAGCTGCGCTTCCGTGACACGGTCTCGGGCGATGACCTTCCCGAGCGGATACCCCGAACCCAGTACGGCAGCGCCTGGAGCAGCGATTCGTCGGCCCTCTTCTATACCGTCCACGACGCAGCTCACCGTCCCTGCCGGGTGTACCGCCACGTCATCGGAACCGACCCCGATGCCGACGCCGTCGTCTACGAGGAGGACGACGAGCGGTTCCATCTCAACCTCTCCGCTACCCGAAGCGGACGCTGGATTGTGATCTCGAGCGAGAGCCGCGACACGACCGAGCAATGGCTGATCCCGGCTGGGGACCACATCGCTCCGGCCCGGCTGGTCGAAGCCCGGCGTCCGGGCATCGAGTACTTCCTGGAACACCTCCTTCCCTGCCACCCGGGCCAGCAGGAAGCCTTCCTGGTCCTCACCAATGACGGCGCCGTTGACTACCGGGTCATGGTGGCGCCGATCGACCCGGCAGGGCGCCACGCGTGGCAGGAGCTCGTGGCAGGCACGATCGGCACCCGCCGGTACGTGGTGAACGTATTCGGGGGCCACCTGCTCATCGGCTGCCGGCGCGACGGCGAGGAGTTCCTCCAGGTCGTCCGGCCGGATGGAAGCTCCTACGAGCTGCATCCCGAAACCCCGGGCGGCACCCTGGAGGTCGACTGCCGGGACAACGCCTGGACGAGTCGCCCGGTCGTGGCGAGCGAGTCACTGCTCGCCCCCCGGCGATGGTGGTCCCTCGAGGTCTCGACGGGCGAGCGCACGCTGGTTCGGGAACAGGCTGTCCCGGGGTATCGACCCGGCGACTACCGGGTGGAACGGCTGTGTGCGCCGGCGCCGGATGGCGTCGAGGTGCCGGTGACGATCGCCCGCCGCAAGGACCTGCAGATGGATGGGACGAGTCCGTGCCTGCTCGTCGGCTATGGAGCCTACGAGACGTGCGCAGCGAGGGGCTTCTCAATCGTCCTTCCCAGCCTGCTCGACCGAGGCTTCCTCTACGCAGTCGCCCACGTCCGGGGCGGCGGCGAGCGGGGCCGCAGGTGGTGGCTCGACGGCCGGCTGTCGGCGAAGCACCACACGTTCACCGACTTCATCGCCGCCCGCGATCACCTGGTTGGGCGGGGGCTGGTTGCCCCCGGCAAGGTGGTGTGCCGGGGACTCTCCGCCGGCGGCCTGTTGACCGGGGCGGCCTACACGTTCTGGCCGGAGCGCTGGGCGGGGGTGATCACGGAGGCCCCGGCGGTGGATCTGCTCAATCAGATGCTCGACCCTTCGGTGCCGTTGACGGTGAACGAGTACGACGAGTGGGGCGATCCTTCCCGCCCCGATGCGTTCGGCTGGATGCGCGCCTACACGCCGTACGAGAACGTGACGGCGCACCCCCGCCCCCCGTTGCTGGTGACCGGCACCGTGCGAGATCCCCGCGTCCTGGTCTACGTGCCCGCCCGATGGGTGGCCGCGTTGCGTGCCGCGGACCGGCACGGCAACCCCATCCTCTTCCGCCCCGAGCTCGGTCCCGGCTCGCACCGGGGGCCATCCGGCCGTCTGGCCTCCCTGGCCTACGAGGCCGAGCTCTGCGCCTGGCTCATCGACGTGGCATCGAAGGGGTCACCACCCGAGGACCACCAGCACCCGCCTGGGGCCGGCCGCTAAGAGCTGATCGGGTAGAGGTGGCATGCGACCCTCGCGTCGCTGCCGCCGGGCAGGATTGGCAGGTCAATGCCCCGGCACGATGCCTCGACCCCCGCGGCCACTGCCGCACCGGAGGCGAGGGCGGGGCACCGGGGATGAAAGCGGCAACCCTTCGGGATGCGGGCCGGATCCGGGGGCTCGCCGCCAAGGATCACCGGTTCCTTCCCGCGGGCCTCCGAGATCACCGAAACCAGCGCACAGGTGTAGGGGTGCTCAGGGGAGCGCAGGATCTTCTCTACAGGCCCGGTCTCCACGATCCGGCCCAGGTACATCACGGCCACGCGGTCGGCGATGTTCCAGGCGAGCGCCAGGTCATGGGTGACCACCAGGGCCGACAGCCCTGAGTCGTCCCGCAGGGCGAGCACCAGCTTGAGGACCTCCCCCCGCACAGAGGCGTCGAGCGAAGCGACCGGCTCGTCCGCCACGATGACCTGCGGGTCGAGGACGAGGGCCCCCGCGATCACGACGCGCTGGCGCTGGCCGCCGGACAGCTCGTGGGGGTAGCGAAGGAAGAATCGCTCGGGCGGCCTGAGCCCGGCACGCGAGAGGGCGTCGGCAACCTTTGCTGCCTCATCGGTGAAGGATCCCAACGCGCGTGCTCCATGGATGCGAAGCCCCTCGGCAACGGCTTCGTAGACGGTATGGCGCGGGTTGAGGGAGCCGGTGGGGTCCTGCAGCACGAGCTGAACCTGGCGGCGATAGGTCTTGAGGGACGGAGCAGCGTAGCTCAGGACCTTGCCGGCGAACCACACCTCACCCGACCATGGACGTACCAGCCCCAGCAGGGTGCGGGCGAGGGTGGTCTTGCCACATCCCGACTCCCCGACCAGCGCCAGGATCTCTCGTGGGTAGAGGTCGAGATTCACACCGTCGACGGCGCGTGCGCGCCCTGCGCCAGGTCCGCCGGCAAACTGCACCCGCAGGTCCCGTGCGCTGAGGATGGGCGATTGGGCAGGCTGCCCACCGATGTCACCTTCCGGCGTGGTCATGGCTGCTCGTCACCCATGCGCAGCGCCCGGACATGAATCCCGAACATGAACGCAGGCTGCGCGGCGGGCAGGGCCGGCGGGCCACAAGGGCGGATCGGTCCTTACGCATTCGCCGAGCGCCACCGGACAGCGGGGCTGGAAGGAGCAGCCCTCTGGCAGGTGCGACGGGTCGGGAGGATCTCCCGGCAGTCCCTGTGGGTTTCGGCGCGCCGTCGCGTCGCCGATGCGCGGGTAGGCGGCGGCAAGTGCCGAGCTGTAGGGATGCAGTGGATCGGAGAAGACCTGGCCAGCCGGCCCCTCTTCCACGATCCGACCGGCGTACATCACTGCCAGCCGGTCACAGGCGGAGGTGAGCACCGAGAGGTCGTGGCTGATCAGCAGGAGGCTGATTCCTCGATCGGTTACGAGCCGGTCGACCAGCCGAAGGATCTGAGCCTGAATCATGACGTCGAGCGCGCTGGTCGGCTCGTCCGCAACGATCAGCCTCGGCGAGCAGGCCAGGGCCATCGCGATCATGACTCGCTGCCGCTGACCACCCGAAAGCTGGTGGGGGTAGGCTCGGGCTGTCGACGGCGCCAGCCCCACCTGTTCCAGCAGCTCGGCCACCTTCCTGCGGGGCGCGGCCTTCGGCACCTTCTCGTGGACCAGGATGGGCTCGGCAACCTGATCGCCGACGGACCGCACCGGGTTGAGGGCGTGCATCGCGCCCTGGAACACGATCGACGCCGCTGCCCACCGAACGGCCCGGAGCCTGCCCCATCCCATGGTGAGGATGTCCTCTCCATCGAAACGGATCGTGCCGGCCACCCGCGCGCCCCTGGGCAAGAGCCGCAGGAGGCTCAACGCCAGCGTCGACTTGCCGCATCCCGACTCGCCTGCCAGCCCGAGCTTCTCGCCTTCATCCATTGCCAGGTCGACCCCGCGCACCGCCAGCACCGGCCCGGACGCGCTGGGATAGGTCACCGTGAGGTCGGTGATCTCGAGCAGGCTCATGGGGGACAGACCTTTTCTCACGGTCCCGCGGCGAGGCGGGGGTTGAAGATCGCCTCGAGCGATCGGCCGCACAGCGTGAAGGCAAGGGCGATGAGCACGATCGCCAGGCCCGGCGGCAGGAGGATCCACCAGTCACCGGCGGAGACCGCCCCCACCTGCTGGGCGAGCTGCAGCGTCGTTCCCCACGACACCCTCGTAGGATCGCTCAGGCCCAGGAAGGCGAGGGTCGCCTCGGCCAGGACCGCGGCGGACACCGTGAGGGTTGTCTGCGCCAGGATCACCGGCATGACGTTCGGCAGGACGTGACGCCGGATAATGTGCCAGTCGCCCGCCCCGAGGGCCCTGGCGCGCTCGATGTACGGCCGCGCCTCGACGGTGAGCGTCTGGGCGCGCACAAGCCGGGCCGTCCCGGGCCAGGCGGTGACCCCGATGGCGATGATCACGGTCCCCACCCCCCGGTGCAACACACTCGCCAGGGCAGCGGCCAGCACGAGCGTGGGCAGCACGAGGAACCAGTCGGTGACCCGCATCAGCACCGTCGCCACCCACGCCCGGAAATGTCCCGCCAGCAGCCCGACGAGCGACCCGATGACCATCGACATGACCGTGGCGGCAAGGCCGACGAGCAGGGAGATCCGAGCCCCCCAGATCGTGACCGCAACCATGGACCGGCCGTAGGCGTCGGTCCCCAGCGGGAAGTGCAGCGAGGGGGCCTGCCGGGGGCTGCCGGGGGCAGTGACCGCGCTCAAGTCCCTGGCCGAAATGAACAGCGGTGCTGCGAGGGCTAACGCGATGGAGACCAGGAGGACGGCGAGCCCCCACATGCCCGCCCGGTGCCTGGCATACTCCCGCCCAAAGCGGGCCAGGGATCTGGTTCTCCGCGTCCAGGTGATGCGACGGGGGGACGGGATCGCGGCCGGTGCCTGCGCCGCGCTCACGCCGTTCGCAGTCGCGGATCGAGGACGGGATACAGGAGGTCGGCGATGAGGTTCATCACGATCACCGATGCCGAGAAGAAGATGAACAGCCCCTGGAGCAACGGGAGGTCGGGGACGGTCAATGCCTGGAAGAACAGCGACCCCAGCCCGGGCCAGGAGAAGATCGCTTCAACCAGGACCGCGCCGGACACGACCATGCCCAGATTGAGAAACACCAGGGTCACGGCCGGCAGGAGAGCGTTTGGTACCGCGTGTCTCCGCCGGACCGTGGCGTCGCGTAGCCCTTTGGCGCGTGCGGTGGTGATGTAGTCGGCGCCCATCTCATCCAGCAACGAGGCCCGCATGATGAGCAGGTACTGGGCGTAGACGACGGCGATCAGCGTAAGGCACGGCAGCGCCAGGTGCCGGAGACCGTCGGCGAGCACCGGGAGGGGGCCGGACACCCCCGGCGAGTTCATCCCCCCGGTGGGGAAGAGGCCGGGTACCGGTCCAACGCCGACGCCAAACGCCACGATGAGCACGAGGCCCAGCCAGAACGTCGGTACCGACCAGAGGGTGAGCGCCAACCCGGTGGTCAACCGGTCCGAGAGGCTGCCCCTCCTCCACGCCGCGCGAGCACCCAGCCAGAGGCCAAGGGCGGCTGCGACAAGCGTCGCGGTCCCCACCAGGTACACCGTTGCGCCCAGGTGCTGGACGATCAGGCGCGAGACCGAGGTCCGGTACTCGTAGGACGTGCCCAGATCGCCGCGGAGAACCCGCAGGGCGTAATCACCGAACTGGCCGGCGAGGGGCTTGTCGAGGCCGAAGGCGTGACGAAGCTGGGCGAGTTGCACGGCGCTGACCGGCCGGCCGCGGGTGATCGTCCGCACGGGGTCTCCAGGGAGGACCCGGAAGAGGAAGAATCCCGTGAGCAGCACCGCGAACAGGCTGACCAGGGAGCCCCGGAGCTTCTCGCCGACGGAGCGGAAGCCGGCGGAGCGCAGCGGCGCAGCCGGTGCCTGGTCAGAGGGCGCAAGTCTCGTCCGCTACTCACGCTCCTTCACGGTCGATCGCCGGCGCGCCGCGAGGAGGATCGCAGCGGCCACGACCAGGATCACGGCCGCAATCCCGGCACCGATCGCGACGTTGCGGGAGGCGGGCGAGCTCGAGGATGCCGGAACCGCCGACCACCAGCTCCAGTAGCCGTCCTGTCCATCGAAGATGCCGTTGGGCTGTGGCTGGCGCTCCATCGATGCGATGGCGTCGTTGCGGTAGGCCTCGAGCGTGTTCGGATAGTAGAGGACGTTCACGTAAGCGTCGGTGTAGAGCCGCTCTTCCATCTGCTTGATGTCACCTGTCCTAATGGCAGGGTCGTACTCCGAGATCTGGGCGCCGTAGAGCTGGTCGTAGGCGGGATCGCAGACGAAGTCGTCGCCCGGAAAGCTGCCCCCAGGGGTGGAGGGACGGGCACCGCAGGTCTGGATCGACAACACGTAGTCGGGATCCGGGTTCACGATCCATGAGTCGAAAGCGAGGTCGAAGGTGCCAGCGGTTTCG
Organism: Actinomycetota bacterium; assembly: GCA_035636055.1. Taxonomy (GTDB): domain Bacteria; phylum Actinomycetota; class CADDZG01; order JAHWKV01; family JAOPZY01; genus JAOPZY01. Next base: position 4,445 of record DASPZW010000095.1, on the reverse strand, counting down.
TTGTCGCCCACCTTGCCCTGGTCCATGATCGACGTATTGACCTTGATCCCGAGGGCCTGAAGCCACCCCTCGATCAGGGCCGCGTTCTGGGTGTCTTCGGGGCGCTGGGTCTCACCGAACAGGCGCAACGTCAGGGGCTGGCCGCCCGACCCCTTCCGCATACCGTCTGTCCCCTTCGGGTAGCCGGCCTGGTCGAGGAGTTGGTTGGCCCTGACTGGGTCGTAGCCCACGGTCTCCGTGGAGGAGGGATCCCAGGCATAGGTCGAGAAGATCGGCGGGATGTAGCCCCGCCCTGCGACGCCGAACCCGCCAAGCGTCTTGGAGACGAGCACTGGTTTGTCGATGGCATACATGATGGCCTGGCGCACTGCGGGGTTCTGCAGCGCGGGGTTGCCGTCGCCGAAGTGGACATTGCCGGTCGTCGTGGCCCCGGGATTGACCGCGAGCGCGTAGAACCTCTTGCTCTCCCCGTTGTTCAGGGTGATCTTCTTGTTGCCCTTCAACGAGTTGAACTGTGCCGGCGTGAGCGCGCCGCCCCCGACGAAGTCGACCTCGCCCTTGCGGAGCGCCTCCACCTCGGCGTCGCTGTTGCGATAGAACTTGAAGATCACCTCGTCGAACTTCGGGGCGCCACGCCAGTAGCCCGGGTTCGCGTTGAGCTGGATGAACTGATCCTTCTCGTAACCGGCCAGGACGAAGGGGCCGTCGCCGACGACCGGAAAGATCGAGTCGTTGTTGAACTTTCCGATGTCGGCGACGTGCGACTCCCAGACGTGCCGTGGAACGACGGGAATGTCGAGCGCCAGCATGGTGGCCTGGGGTTTGTTCAACACGATGACGAGGGTGGAATCATCCGGCGTGCTCACGCTCTTGAAGTTGGCTACGAAGCTGCCATTCGCCGTGGCCGCGTCTGCATTGGTCATCATCAGGTTGTAGGTCCACGCGATGTCGCTCGCAGTGACCGGCGTGCCGTCAGACCACTTCATCCCCAAGCGAATCTTGTACGTCCAGGTGAGCTTGTCCGGAGAGGTGGACCAGGCAGTGGCCAAGGCGGGGACCGGGTGGTCGTCCTTGGGGTCGTAGTCGGTGAGAAAGTCATAGATCAGCCGGTGGATCTCGGTCGGCAAAGCCCGCTGGGCCAGGAAGGGGCTCAGCGAGTCGACACTGCCGATGGTGGCGATCGTGAGAATCTTCTTGGTAGGAGCCGACTGCGCGGGGAGCGCCGGCACCAGCAGGAACGACAGGAGGACAAGGGCAGCCGCTGCCCCGGCCGACCGGCTCCGTTGTCGGGTCATGACCATCATGCCAGCCTCGACGTCACGGGGAATCCTGCCGGAGCCGTCGATTGACGAGGCAACCCCCCTGATCCCCCTGTTTACATCAGCAGGACACACACGTCAACACCGGCGAGCACGACCCACCCATGGCAGGCTTGTGGGCGACCTCGGCCGCCCCTCCGCCGCTAGCGTGCTCCTTGCCGTCTCCTACAACGAATCGCTCTGGGAGTGGCCACGGAGGCGCCAGCACGAGTGCCGGTTTTGGCGTAATGCATCTGACCGGCGCCCGGTCAACCATCACGAACGGTGCCAGCGCCGAGGGGCAGCACCCAGAGGTACCGTGTGGTGAGGTTGAGGGCGAAGCCACACCGAGCGCTCGCCGGCCCGCTCCCTCCTAGCCGTGTCCTACTGCTGTGCTACCATAATTTCATGGCAGTCCGTAGGAAGCGCTCGATTTCGATGCCACCAGGCCTGGACGCGGAGATCGAGACCGCGGCGACGCAAGAGGGCGTGAGCTACAGCGCCTGGTTGGCTGAAATAGCCCGGAAGGAATTCACAATCCGGGCTGGGCTCGATGCCGTCGCTCAGTTCGAGCAGGAGCACGGGGCGTTCAGCTCAGATGAGCTCGCCGAGGCCGAGCAGTGGGCGGCAGAAGCGATCGAGCGGGCGCAGGGCAGCGGAGGTCGGCCACCTCGGACTGCATGATGGGTGTCACCTACGACACTGGCGCCCTCGTCGCTGCCGATCGTGGGGAACGCCGCATGTGGGCCCGTCACCGAGCCCTTCTCGTGCGCCGTGAAGTGCCCACGGTTCCCGCACCGGTGGTTGCTCAGGCATGGCAAGGAGAACGCCGCCAGGTTCTCCTCGCCCGGCTGCTGGTCGGCTGCTCCGTCGAAACGCTCGACGATGAGCAGGCTCGGTCTGTCGGTACTCTGGCCGCCCGCGCAGCGACCACGGACATCGTTGACGCGTGTGTGGCCGAGGGAGCCTTGCGCCGACACGACTTGGTCGTGGGCTCCGACAGCAGCGATCTGAAGGCGATCGCTGCTGCTGTGAATCGCCGTATCGAGGTCGAGCTTCCCTGACCTGGCCGACCGAACCCAATCCCGCCCTGAGGGCCGGATGTAACGGGCAGGGGAGGCGGGCCCGGGGACCGATACCGCGGGCAGGGCTTGGACGAAAGCGATCCGTGTAGTGCGGCAGAGGGAGGGCCGAGCGAGCGGTCCCTTTGCGGCGAGGCCCCCCTGTAAGCTCGGTTGTTGGACGCCATGCCGTGGAACGGCGTGGCTCTCGGGGGGATCGGGGGGCGGGAGCGCTCCGCCGTCGAGGGCGGCCCGGGACTTCACGCCTCGGCGACCTGGAGAGTCTTGCGGTCGGGAGCGCGTCAGGGCGGATCGGCAGGAGGCGGGGAGTCGCTGAAGGTGGAAATCTCCTCCTTCAGCGCCGTGGCAAGGCCAGAGCCGTGAAAGCGATGTCCCTCGAGCATGGCGCCGAGGCGAGCGAGACGCTTGCGCTGCCAGGAGATTCGTCGCTCGGGAGGGATGTCGAGGACGGGCCGGATGGCCTTCAGGGCGCCATCCAGGTCCCCGAGCGTGACCCTTGCGGTACCGAGGTAGACGTGGGCGAGGGCCTCGTCGGCGAGGTTGCGCTCCTCGGGTGGCCCGCCTGCGAACAATCCGATCGCCCTATCGGATTGCTTCTCGGCCACCTTCGCCTCCTCCGGCCCGGGAAGCCAGACGAGGGCGCTCCCGGAGTAGTAGGCATGCTTGGCCTCGGTGAATGCAAAGATCCCACCGGCTACGTCCGGCCCAGTGATCGTTTCCCGGGCTTCGTCGGCGAGGTTGAGGGTGTGGCGGGTAGCATCCCTGTCCCCGAGGCAGGCCAACGACTGGGCCTCTCCGCATCGCAGGCGGTCCAACGCGCTCCCCGTCGCCGCGTACCGGAGGCCGTGTCGAGCCAGGTCGAGCGCCTCGGGGTACCGGCCCTGAAACCGGGCGATGAGGCTCTGGGTGCCGTGCATCCAGGCCCGGAGCCCGTCGTGGCCGGCGAAGGCGGCGCAGATATGCCCGGCGTCGGCCTGGGTCATCGCGGCGTCGGGGTGGCCGAGGTCAAGGCAGGCGTAGGCGTTGATGCCGAGAGGAGGGCCGCGACGAGGTAGAGGTCGCGGCTGTGCTCCGGAGAGATCCGGTCGTGGAGCAGCGTGAGGACGTGGCGCTGGTGCTGGTGGGCCTTGGCGAGGATGGGTGGCGGTGGGGAGGTCAGATAGCGGCTGGCCAGGTCGTCGGCCGCGGCGTATGCCTGAGCGATCAGGGTGGATTGGTCATATGCGGCTCGTGCAGCCCCGCTGACGAGGGCCGTGGCCTCGGCCGTCGAGGCGGCGACGAGAGCATCGAGCGAGCCGTTGAATCCTTCTCCTTCGAGGGGATGCCGGCTACCGGCGATTGAAGCGGGAGGTACGCCAGGGAGGCTGGTGCCCCGGAGGAGTGAACTGTCCCCGTCCTCTCCAGTGGGATATGGGGCGGAGTGCGGCGGGCGAAGGCCGAGATCCCCCTCGCTGGCGCCGTAGAGCGCGCAGAAGAGGCGGCGGTAGAACCTCTGGGGCCGCTTGAGACCCCGTTCCCACTTGGAAACCTGGCTGGCATCGACGGCCAGCCGCTCCCGATCGCGTTCCCACGCCAGGCAAGCGCCTCGGCCACTTCTGCCTGCGTCAGCCCGGCCAGGAGGCGGTGGGCCTTGAGGCGGTTTTGACCGGGCTGGGACCGGGTGCGGGCCTCCCCGATGGCTGTCGCGTCGTCCACGACAACGACTGTAGGGGATGCGGTGAGCGCACGCCCTGGTGAGGGTGCGATCCACGAATCGGACCAGCAAACGGACCAGCGATCGGACCAGGGCCGGGCCCTCCTGAATCGGTGCGGCGATCCCGATTCTTGGCCATCGCCGGCCGGGTCAGGTGGTCGGGATTGTGTACACAGGATGTAGTCAGTCCCGACCACCCCCGCACTTCTCGATAGCGCAGGCTGACGCGGTCGGCGGCCGCGCCATGCGGCCTCCTCGACGTAGGATTGTCGGATGGCTCTCCCCAATATCGGCGATTACGTCAAGAATGTCCGCGACTACGACGCACCGATCCTCAAGAAGCTCGACCTCACGGTCACGAACAGCCTGAGG
>DASPZW010000094.1:0-11348 GCA_035636055.1 Actinomycetota bacterium | reverse complement strand
GAGCGGGCAACCCGGGAGTGGAGGATGTCGCCGACGATGCCCACCCGCAGCCCGTCGAAGGTCGGGAAGTGCTCGCGGATCGTGTAGAGGTCGAGGAGGGCCTGGGTCGGGTGCTCGTGGGCGCCGTCGCCGGCGTTGATGACGCTCGCCTCGACCCAGCGGGACAGCCGGTGCGGCGCCCCCGCCGAGGAGTGCCGGACGACGATGGCGTCCACCCCCATCGCCTGCAGCGTCTGGGCCGTGTCCTTGAAGGACTCACCCTTGCTCAGGGAGGACTTCGCGTCGCCAGTGAAGCTGATGACGTCCGCCGAGAGGCGCTTGGCGGCCAGCTCGAAGGAGATGCGGGTGCGGGTGGAGGGCTCGAAGAAGAGGTTGCAGACGGTGCGGCCCCTGAGGATCGGGACCTTCTTGATGGTGCGGGTCCCCACCTCCCGGAACGAGTCGGCGGTCTTCAGCACCAACTCGATCTGGCTCGGTGAGAGCTGGTCGATCGACAGCAGGTGTTTGATCACGATGCCCCCTCAGTGATGACAACCGAATCGGCCCCTTCGGTCTCCGTGAGTCGCACGTCCACCGCTTCCCGGCTCGAGGTGGGAAGGTTCTTGCCGATGTAGTCGGCCCGGATCGGCAGTTCCCGGTGACCCCGGTCGATGAGGACCGCGAGCTGCACCGCACGGGGCCGGCCGAAGTCCACGAGGGCATCGATGGCCGCCCGGACGGTCCGCCCGGTGTAGAGGACGTCGTCCACGAGCACGACGATCTTGCCGGCCACGTCGAAGGGCAGCGCCGTCTGGCCGACGTCCGCCGGCTGGCGGATCTCGATGTCGTCCCGGTAGAAGGAGACGTCCAGGGCCCCCACCGGGGGCCGGATGCCCTCGATGCGTTCGATCTCGTCGCCCAGGCGCTCCGCGAGGGGAACCCCCCGGCGGCGGATGCCGACGAGCACCAGGCCTGCCGCCCCGTGATTGCGTTCCAGGATCTCGTGGGCCATCCGCTTCATCGCCCGGGCGATGTCGGAGGGCTCGAGGACGACGGCCTTGACGGGGGTGCGGCCCACGTTGGCCCCCGTGAGGGCCGAATTCGGACCGGCCGAACCAGAGCCGGCGGCGGGGGGTCCGGTCAAAGAAAAACGCCGTCCCGGCTACGGCCCTCCCGGGCCACGGACACGGCGCACCTCAACAAACCCGCTCTCCTTTCTGGCCTCTCAGGACCAGCCTTTAAAGGGTGAGCTGCAACCTCGGGCCCACTCTACCATCCCACCCCGGGGCTGCATAGGAAGCCGAAACCCAGGGGGGTCCACGAGAGGAAACCCAGCCGATCCGTCCGGACGTTCCAGCGAACATCCCTCATCGCTTATTGCCCGAATGGGTTACTCTCATTCCGGGGGACGCGGTAGGCCAATCTGCCCGTCACGGTCACGATGGGCTCACGACGCCGTGGAGTGCACGATGTGCCACACCGGGCCACGCTTGCCCGGTATCTGTTCGCGATGTTTGGCATCTCGCTGCTCGCCCTCGGCGGACTCATGGCGAGCACCACCATCTCCAGCTTTCACCGCGAGCGAGACCGCGCTGCTTCGGCCCTCGCTGCGGTCGCCCGCTTCAACGCAGACGTCCAGAGCCAGACCGTGCCCGGGACCGTGCAGCTACTCGAGGGCCTGGCCAGCGATCCGGGGCTGATCGTCTACGACCCGACCCGCTGCCAGACCCAGCTTGCCGGGCTGGCCGGCTTGGAGAACCGGGGCCACGTCCACGTGCTGCGCCATGACGGGACCCAGTCCTGCTCGCTGCAGTCCCCCACGCTGCCCCCGACCGCGCTCACGCCGGGCCCCTGGTTCCAGGAGGTGCTCGCCACCGGGAAGACCGCCACCGGCCCGACGGGCATCGACCCGCTTTCGGGCCAGCCCGCGATCACGGTGGCCGTCCCGGTCTGGAGCGACCCGGTCGCGGGAACGCCGACGGACCCCATGGGGTCCGTGACCGGCGTGCTCGCAGCCGTCGTCTACACGGGGGGCACCCCCCTGATGGTCCCGCCGGGCAGTTCCCCGACCACGGTCCTCATGGAGATCTCCGCCGACCGCAGCCTCGTCCTCGCCACCTCGCCGACCGCTCCCTTCCACCAGGGCACGACGAGCGGCACCTGGTTGGCAGGGCCCTCGTCCGCCGGGCGCACGGTCACCGACCGTGACGGCGTGACCCGCCTCTACGAGGAGGTGACCGCGTCCAACGGCTGGCACGTGCTCGCCGGCCTGCCCGTCCAGGTGGCGTTCGGCCCCGCCCGGTCGGACCTCTACCGCAACCTGGGGATGACGACCGCGGTCCTGCTGGTGGTGGCGGCGATGGGCGTCGTCCTCAACCGCCGCCTGGCGCTGCCCATCCGGCGGCTCCAGCATGCGATCGAGGCTGCGAGCGGTGACGACATGGCGCGGGCGCCGGTCGAGGGCCCGGCGGAGGTGGCCTCCCTGGCCGAGGCATTCAACGCCACGATCACCCAGCGCCGCATCCTCATGCAGCAACTGGCCCACCAGGCCCTCCACGACCCGTTGACCGACCTGCCCAACCGGGCGCTACTCGTCGACCGACTGAACCTCGCCCTGGCCCGGCGCCGCCGAGTCGGCGGCTGGGTGGCCCTGACCTTCGTCGACCTCGACCACTTCAAGCTTGTGAACGACTCGTACGGCCATCCCACCGGCGACCTGCTGCTCAAGGAGTTCGCCCGCCGGCTCCAGGCGGCGATGCGGACCTCCGACACGGTGGCACGGTTGGGGGGCGACGAGTTCGTGGTGGTGTCCGAGGGCAGCGGCAACCCGCAGGGGGCCGCGATCGCCGAGCGCCTGCGCGAGTGCTTCGCCGCCAGCTTCCTGCTCGAAGGCAAGGACGTCATGCTCTCGGGGAGCATCGGCGTGGCGATCGGCGACGGCAACAACACCGCCGACGAACTCATCGCCAACGCCGACAAGATCATGTACGAGGCAAAGCAGCGCGGCCGCCGCACGTACGCCCTCTACGAGCGGCCCGTCCGCTCGGACCAGATCTCGCGCATCGAGGCGGAGCGGGACCTCCGGCAGGCGATCACCAACAACGAACTCCTGCTGCACTACCAGCCGCAGTGCCGCGTCCGCGACTCGCAGGTCGTCTCGGTCGAGGCGCTGCTGCGCTGGCGCAACCCCTCCCGGGGGCTGATCTTCCCCGACGACTTCCTTCCCGTTGCGGAGGAGACCGGCATGATCCAGACGATCGGCGAGCGTACCCTCGTCGAGGCGTGCCGGCAGGTCGCCGGCTGGCGCCACCTGCTCGGGATCACGGTGCCGGTGTCGGTCAACATCTCGTCCCGTCAGCTCGCCCGCAGCGACCTCGCCACGACCGTGGGCGACACGCTGGAGGCCACCGGGATGCAGCCATCGGAGCTGTCGCTCGAGATCACGCAGGGGGCGCTGATCGTCGATCCCACGGCGACCGCCCGGCGCCTCGCCGACCTCCGGGCCCTCGGCGTCCGCCTGTCCGTCGACAACTTCGGCACCGCCCGGTCCTCCCTGATCGCGCACCTGCGGACGCTGCCCATCCACGAGATCAAGATCGACCGGTCCTTCATCGCCGGCATCGCCGACGACCCTGCCGCGGCGGCGATTGTGGACGGGGTCGTACGGGTGGGCCATGCCCTCGGGCTGACGGTCGTGGCGCAAGGCGTCGAAACCGAGGCCCAGCTCGACGTGCTGCGGGACCTCGCCTGTGACGTCGCCCAGGGCTACTACCTGAGCGAGCCGCTGCCGCCCGAGGAACTGGGACCCGCCCTGGTCGGCGAGAACGGCTCCCTTGCCCGGTTCCCGAGCCGGGCCGAGGCGATCGTCCGGATCCCCCAGGCCCCCTAGGAAACGAAGATCACTCAGGCTCCGCGGGCCACCGGCCCGCGGAGCGGAGTGCATCTCTCAACTCCATCACGGCGGGCTGGTTCGACCACGTCCCCGCCAACCGTGCGTGCAGCCGGTCGATGCTCGCCAGCAGCCGTGCTGAACTGGTGCGACGAGCGATGGCGACGACCTCCCTCGCCAAGGCGCAGGCCTGGTCGAGGGCATCCGCCTGGATGTGCGCGATGGCCAGTTGGCGGACATACTCACCAGCCCAGTCAGTCTGCCGCTGGTCTTCGGGAAGTCCTCCGAGTCCCGTCGGCGGCCGGGGTCCCTGGCGGCCAGGACGAGACGCTCCTCGTCGTCGAGGTTGATTGCTCCCGTCGTTACCACCGCCGGCTCCGGCTCCCCCCGGGCGTTCTTTTCCCCCACGCCCCCGGCCAGCAGCTCTTCGAGCTCCTCCGCCGAGACCTGAAGGTAGCGGGCAAGCTGCACACGGGCGTACGGGTGAGGGCCCCCTGCGCTGGAGCCGTTCTCCCAGCGCTTCACCGTGGTGGGGTGGACCCCCAAACGTTCAGCGAGCGACTCCTGCGTGAACCCGAGCGCCCGGCGCCGGGCAGTGAGGCGATCTCGTTTACCTGCCATGCCCATCCCCCTCGTATCCCGCTGCGCCCGAGAATCTTCTTTGGGTATTTAAGCATCAATAGCGTGCTTATTCACCCAAAGAAACCTGCCCGCAGCTTCTCCCTGCCAGGTGTTCAGACGAGGCCTCCTAGACCGCCGAGGACTCCCGGGCGATGCGGCCCAGGATCCCGTTCACGAACCTGCCGGAGTCGGCGGTCGAGTACTGCTTGGCGAGGTCCACCGCCTCGTTGATGGTGACCGCCGCGGGCACATCCAGGAACAGCAGCTCGAGCACCCCGAGCCGCAGCAGGGTTCGGTCGATGGGGGGCATCCTGGCGAGGGACCAGTCCTCGGCGTAGCGGGTGATCAGCTCGTCGATCTCGGCCTCGTGTTCGCCCACACCCTGCACCAGCGTCGCGGCGTAGGCGAAGGACGCGTCCTGGGCGTGGCGGTCCAGGATCTCGGGCCACGGCCTGCCCGACACGTCGTGCTCGTACAGCGTCTCCAATGCGATCTTGCGGGCCCCCCGCCGTTTGGCCACAGCCTCGTACTAGAGGGAGCGTGACGCGCGCGTCACGATCGGACGCGGGTCACATAGGCACCGGTACGGGTGTCCACGCGGATGGTCTCACCGGTGGTGACGAACAGGGGGACCTGGACGATGGCCCCGGTCTCCAGGGTAGCCGGCTTGGTGCCTGCCGAGCTCCGGTCGCCCTGCAGCCCCGGCTCGGTCTCGGAGACCTCGAGGTCCACGGTCGTCGGCAGGTCCACCCCGAGGGCCGTGCCCCCGTGGGCGACCACGTTGACCATCTGCCCCTCCTTGAGGAACCGGGCGGAGTCGTCCAGCACCTCGCGGGGAATGGTGGTCTGCTCGTAGGTCTCGGTGTCCATGAACACCAGGCCGATGTCGTCCGGGTAGAGGAACTGCATCTCCCGCTTGTCGAGGCGGGCGATCTCCACCTTCTCGTCGGCCCGGAACGTCTTGTCGACCACGACCCCGCTGCGGAGGCTCCGGACCTTGGTCCGCACCATCGCGTGGCCCTTGCCGGGCTTGTGGTGCTGGTAATCGATGATCGACCAGAGCTCGCCGTCGAGGTCGAGGGTCATGCCCGGCCGCATGTCGTTTGTTGAGATCATCGCTACAGACTTCCTTTCATGGATCGCCCAGCCATTAGAGCACGATCAGTTCCTTAGGGGAGCAGCTGAGCGTCTCCTGGCCGTCCGCCGTCACCACCGTGAGGTCCTCGATGCGGACCCCGCCCCACCCAGGGAGGTAGATACCCGGCTCGACGGTGACGACCTGTCCCTCCGCCAACACGTCTGCGCTGGTGGAGCGCAGCGTCGGCGCCTCGTGGATCTCGATGCCCACGCCGTGGCCGAGGCTGTGGCCGAACGCCTCGCCGTGGCCGGCGCCGTCGATCACGTCCCGGGCCGCCTTGTCGACCTCGGCGCCCGTCCTGCCCGGGGCGAGGGCGTCGAGCCCCGCCTGCTGGGCCTGGGCGACCAGGTCGTAGATCTCGCGGTGGCGATCGTCGGCGTGGCCCACGACCACGGTCCGGGTAAGGTCCGAGCAATAGCCGTCGACGATGCAGCCGAGGTCGAAGAGCAGGAACCTCCCCTCCTCCACGACGCGGTCAGAGGGATGGGCGTGCGGCAGGGCGCTGCGCTCGGCGGCGGCGACGATGGCGGGGAAGGAGACCGCCTCGGCCCCCTGGAGGCGCAGGTGGCTCTCCAGCATGATCGCCAGCTCCCGCTCGGCGATCCCGGGGTGCACCTTCTCCAGGATGTAGGCGAGGCCTTCGTCGGCGAGGCGGGCAGCCTCCCGGATCCTGTCGAGCTCCTCCGGCTCCTTGACACGGCGCAGGCCCTCGACGAGGCCGGTGGTCGCCACGAGCTCGCAGTCGGGAAGGTAGCCCCGGAGACGATCGGCAGCGGCAACGCTCACGTGGTCGGACTCGAAGCCGATCCGGGTCGCACCGATCTCGGCCGAGATGCGCTGCAGGGCGCCGCCGAGCTGATCGGGCAGGGCGTAGACGTCGACCTCGGCCCCCGTCACCTCGTCGGCCGCCTGCGTGCGGTAACGCCCGTCGGTGAGGAACCATGCGGAGTGCGCCCCGACCAGCAGTGCCCCGTTCGAGCCGGTGAACCCGCAGAGGTACCGCACGTTGGGCAGGTGGGAGACGTAGAGGGCGATGTCCGGGCCCCCCTGGGGTAGGGATCCATCGAACTCCTCCTGGAGATGCTTGATCCGGCCGAGATGGTCCATCAGCTGTCCTCCCCTCCCTTGGGCCCCTGGGCCAGCATGAGCGCCAGGGCGTCGAGCGCCAGCAGGTATCCCTCGATCCCGAGCCCGACGATCACGCCCCGGGCCACCCCGGAGATGACCGAGACGTCCCGCCACTCCTCCCGGGCATGGATGTTCGAGATGTGGACCTCGATGACCGGGACCTGGGCGATCGTCACGGCGTCGCGGATGGCCAGCGAGTAATGGCTGAACGCCCCGGCGTTGAGGACGACGCCCGCGGCAGCGTGGCGGGCGTCCTGCAGCCAGTCGACCAGCTCGCCCTCGTAGTTGCTCTGGCGGAAGTCGATGTCGAGGCCGAGGTCCTTGCCGCGGGCACGGCACATGTCCTCGAGGTCCTCGATGGTCTTGTCCCCGTAGATCTCCGGCTCGCGTTCGCCCAGGAGGTTGAGGTTCGGCCCGTTGAGCACGAAGACCTTCATGAGGGGAGCACCGAGCTCATCGCCCGGGAGACCTCCCGGGAGCCCACGTCGGTCACGAACGGGTCTCCGATACCGTTGAGCAGCACCCACCGCACCCCTCCTCTGTATTTCTTGTCCATGGCCCACGCACCTTCGATTTGCTCCGGGTCGAACTCGGCAGTGACCGGGAGGCCCAGCGCCTGCAGCACGTCGCGGTGGCGCTCGGCGGCCGCGGCATCGAGGTAGCCGAGCTCTCTCGCCAGCGCCGCCGCGAACACGAGGCCCACCGAGACCGCCTCGCCGTGCAGCCACTGCTCGTAGCCCCCCAGAGCCTCCAGGGCGTGCGCGAGCGTGTGGCCGTAATTCAACATGATGCGCCGGTCGTCGAGGTCGCGCTCGTCGGCGGCGACGATCGACGCCTTGATCGCCACCGACCGGGCGACCACCTCCTCGAGGACGTCGGGGTCCCGGGCGCCCAGGGCGTCGACGGAGGCCTCGACCATCGCGAGCAGCTCCGGGTCGAGGCTGAAGCCGTACTTGGCGACCTCCGCCAGGCCGGAGCGGTACTCCCGCTCGGGCAGGCTCCGCAGGGTCGCGGTGTCGGCGATGACCGCGCGGGGCTGGTAGAAGGTGCCGGCGAGGTTCTTGCCTGCCGTGAGGTTGACCGCGGTCTTGCCCCCGACCGCCGCGTCCACCTGGGCGAGGAGGCTCGTGGGCACCTGGACGAGGGGCATGCCGCGCTGGTAGATCGAGGCGGCAAACCCGGCCAGGTCCCCGACCATGCCCCCGCCGAGTGCCACGAGCAGATCGCCGCGGCGGACCCGGCGCCGGGCCAGCTCCTCCAGGAGGGCGCCGACCGCCTGGATGCTCTTCGACGTCTCACCGGCGTCGACGACGAGTCGGTGGACGCCCCCGGTCGACCCGACCGGGGCGAGCGCCTCGGCTGCGGCGTCGCCCCAGATGGCGTCGACGTTGGCGTCGGAGACGATGGCCACCTGCTCGCAGCCCGGCAGGTGCGGGACGAGGGCCGCCGCCTTGGGCAGCGCGCCCTCGCCGACGTGGACCTCGTAGGAGCGGGAGCCGAGGGAGACCGGGACGGTCCTCACAGCTTGGCCCTCAGGACGGCGTCGGCCACGGCGTCGACCGGACCGTCCGCGTCGACCACGAGGTCCGCCGCGGCCGCGTAGGCGCCGGCCCGCTGCTCGGCGAGCACCCGGATCCGCTCCGCCAGGTCCCCGTTCATCGACGCCAGCACCGGGCGGCCCCGGTCGCTGCCGAGGCGCTGGGCGGCCACCTCGGGGCTCACCTGCAACCACACGACGGTGCCGTGCGCCCTGAGGGCCTCGACGTTGGCGGGGTCGAGCACGGCTCCCCCGCCGCAGGCGATGACGGCGTTGGTGGTGGTGGCAGCCTGGCGAATCGCCGCGCGCTCACGCTCGCGGAACCCCACTTCGCCCTCGTCGGCGAAGATCGCCGCGACCGGGCGGCCCGACGCCTCCTCGATCAGGACGTCGACGTCGACGAGATGGCGCCCGAGGCGCTGCGCGAGGGCGGCGCCGACTGCGCTCTTGCCCGACCCCATCATCCCGATCAGCACGACGGCTCTCGGCCCCTCGGGATTCACCGTGGGGTGCTCACCGTGATGGGGCTCACCGTGCGTGCGGCCGGATCCGCTGCCGGTAGGACGCCAGCGCAGCCTGGAGGTCGCCCAGGGTGTCGCCGCCGAACTTCTCCAGCACCGCCTCGGCCAACACCCAGGCGACGGCCGCCTCCCCGACGACCGCCGCCGCGGGGACCGAGCAGGCGTCGGTGCGCTCCCGGAACGCATCGGCCGGCTCGCCGGTGGCGAGGTCGACGGTCCGGAGGGCCTTCTTGAGCGTTGCCAACGGCTTCATCGCCGCCCGCACCCGGAGGGTGCCGCCGATGGTCATGCCGCCCTCGGTGCCTCCGGCCCGGTCGCTGTGGCGCCGGATCTCGCCGTCCTCGAAGAAGATCTCGTCGTGGGCGGCCGTGCCGCGCATGTGGGACTGCGAGAAGCCGTCGCCGACCTCGACCCCCTTGATGGCCTGGATCGACATCAGGTGGTAGGCGAGGCGGGCATCGATCTTGCGGTCGTAGTGCACGTGGGAGCCGAGGCCGATGGGGACGCCGTAGGCGATCACCTCGAAGACGCCGCCCAGGCTGTCGCCGTCGGCCTGGGCCGACTCGATCTGCCTCGCCATCTCAGCGGCGGCCTCCGGGTCCAGGCAGCGCACGGGCGAGGCGTCGATGGCCTCGAGGTCGTGGGGGGTCGGGCGGAAATCGCCGGGGACCTCGGCGGTGCCGATCGAGACGACGTGGCTCACGACCTGGATCCCGATCCCGTCGAGCAACGCCTTCGCGAGGGCACCGGCCGCCGTCCGGGCGGCGGTCTCGCGGGCGCTGGCCCGCTCGAGGACGTTGCGGGCGTCGGTGAAGTCGTACTTCATCATCCCCGCCAGGTCCGCGTGGCCGGGCCGGGGCTCGGTGAGCACGTTGCCTGCGGGGTTGCCCTCCGGCGACATCACCCGCTCCCACTTGGCCCACTCCGAGTTGCGGATGACGATGGAGACGGGGCTGCCGAGCGTGCGCCCGAACCGCACTCCGCCGAGCAGCTCGAGGGCGTCCCGCTCGATCTTCATGCGGGGGCCGCGCCCGAACCCGAGCCGGCGCCGGGCGAGTTCGTCGGCGACGCGCTTGGTGGACACCGGGACGCCGGCCGGCAGGCCCTCCACGATGACCGTGAGGGCCGGGCCGTGCGATTCCCCGGCGGTGAGGTATCTGATCACCGCTTTAGCTTACAAGTCCCCCACAGGCATTCGGAGGCTGCCGGACCTTCTTTGGGTGAAGAACCGCCATATTGGCGGCTACTCACACAAAGAAGCTCATGGACGTTCCCAGATCAACGGTGCCGACCGTGCGGTCAGGCTCGGTCACAATCACCTCCAGCAGTCTCACCAATCGGGCGGCGATCGCCTCCGCGTCGCCTCGGACGAAGAGATCACTGCGGTAGTCCAGGCATAGTCCCAGTTGCTGCCCGGGAGCAAGAACCAGGTACAGGGGGTAGTGGGTGGCGTCCCGACCGGTCAGGAACGTGGCCCGCAGGCCGGCTTGCGGATCCCGGTCCTCGGTGGAGTGCCACGGGTAGTTCTGGAACACCATCGCGGTGTCAAACAACTCACCCCACCCGGCAGCCTGCTGGATCTGGACCGTCGTAGAGAATGTGGTGGTTGGTCATGATCAGGTGGTGGCGCCCGGCGCCGAGGCGGACCAGGGTGCATCGCAGCATGGGAGGGGAAGGGCTGAAATACCTCGCATGATCCTCCGCCGCCAGACAAGCTGACGCAGCATCGGCCTGAAGCTCCTCGAGCCCGCTGAGGTCGACCTCGTTCCAGGGCAGCGTCACCTCGCGCGGGATGACCTGCACGGATCGGCCCGAGTCGAGCTGGGGAAAACCAGCACGCAGGTTCGGGTGACGCGCCATCAGCGCCTGCAGCGCGGCCCGCAGGGCAGCGCTGTCCAGAGGACCGTTCAGCTCGAAAACAGTTTGGACCTTATAGGCGTCGCTGGTTTCCTGGCTGTGGCGGGCATGGACCAGCATCTCCTCTTGCGTCGGCGTGAGCCCCAGGACGTCCTCCAAGGCGGACGGCGTCATGGCCTCGAGTTGATCGACGTCCTCCTGGCTGAGCACTGCCAACGGAAAGTCCGAGGGGGTGTGACCGCCGGCACCGGGACGGCGGCCATGCTCTACCAAGGCCTGGAGCGCCAGGAACCACTCCGCACCCAACTCCCGGACGTCGGCTTCTGCCAGCGAGTTCTGCGGCCAGCTCCAGCTTGCCTGGAGCCGAGGTCCGTCCTCGTCATCCTGCACCACCGCGTTGACCGCCAGGACATGGGCGCGTGGCATTCCCGGGTCGATCTCACGCAGAACCGCTTCCTCCGGAGCAACGTCCCAACCCGCCCTCCCTGGTGCGTCCGAAGCTGGCTCGATCGCCGGCGCTCCGGGCGCGGGGAAGCGGCCCAGGTAGTTGAACCCGAGCTGAGGAACCTTGAGGGCGGCAAGCACCGGACCGGTTTCAGGGTTCAGGTATCGAAGGAGGCCAAATCCGATCCCCCGCCATCGGCAGCACACCGGTCCGGCGGAGAAAGCCTGGGGTAA
>DASPZW010000093.1:0-3499 GCA_035636055.1 Actinomycetota bacterium | reverse complement strand
GGGCAGGTCACCCAGCGGGAACACCGCCCCCGACAGGAAGAACATCGGGAACACGAACAACTGCATCACGACCTGGAACGACTCGACTTGGCTCATGCGGCTGGCGGCGAAGACGCCGAACGACGTGAGCGTGAACGCCGTCAGGGCCATCTCCCCCAGCAACGTCACGAGGAGGATGGGGTTGTAGGGCACGTGGACGAGGCCCGCGAGCGACAGGAGGATCGTCCCCTGGACCGTCGCCACCGTGGCACCGCCGAGGCACTTGCCGAGCACCAGGGCCCCCCGAGGGACGGGGGCCACCATCATCTCCCGCATGAAGCCGAACTCGCGGTCCCACACGATGGACACCGCCGAGAAGATCGACGTGAAGAGCACGACCATCGCCAGGACGCCCGGGAACATGAAGGTGCGGAAGTCGAGGCCGCCGCCCTGCCTCGGCAGCAGCGACGCAAGGCCACTGCCGAGGACGAAGAGGAAGAGCACCGGTTGGACGAGGGTGGTGAGGATCCGGGTGCGGTTCCGGGACCAGCGGATGAGCTCACGCTTCCACACCACCCGGACCGCCCGCAGGGCATCGCGCCACGACCCGGTGGCCTCGGTGACGGGGACGACGTCGAGCGTCGCGGTGCCGGCGCCCACCGCTACCGCCGGCCCGCCTGCGCCCGCATGAACGGGTTGTTGCGGATCGTCGACCCGCCGGCCTCGGCGTCACGGATGGTGCGGCCGGTGTGTTCCATGAAAACGTCGTCCAGCGTGGGCCGGGCGACGCTCACCGACCGGATCTCGACGCCGAGGGAGGCGAACAGGCGGGGGATGAACTCCTCGCCGTGCTCGGCGTAGACCGTGATGCCGCCCTCGCCTCTGGTTGCTTCGAGCCCGAAGACCTCCGTCAGGCGTTTCTGGGCAAGGTCGTCGTCGTCCGTGCGCAGTTCCACCCGGTCCTTGCCGACGCCGGCCTTCAGCTCCTCGGGCGTGCCCGTCACGACGATGACGCCGTTGTCCATGATGGCGATGCGGTCGCAGTACTCCGCCTCCTCCATGTAGTGCGTCGTGAGGAACATCGTGATCTGCTCCCGGCGCTTCAACTCGTTGATGTAGGTCCAGATGTGCAGCCGGGTCTGAGGGTCGAGACCGACCGTCGGCTCGTCGAGGAACAGGACCCTGGGGGAGTGCAGCAGCCCCCGGGCGATCTCCAGGCGGCGCTTCATGCCCCCCGAGAACGTGCGGGTGATGCTGTCCCGACGGTCCCAGAGCCCCACCATTTCGAGCACCTGGCGCACGCGCCGGCCGGTGATCTGCTTCGGCACGCCGTACAGCTCGGCGTGGAACCGCAGGTTCTCGGCGGCGGTGAGGTAGTCGTCGAGCGTCGTGTCCTGGAAGACGAGCCCGATCCGGCGCCGGACCTCCGCCCGGGCATTGACGATGTCGTGCCCTGCAACGCGGGCGCTCCCGCCCGAGGGTTTGAGCAGCGTGCACAGCATCGAGATCGTCGTCGACTTGCCCGCCCCGTTGGGGCCGAGGAAGCCGAAGGTCTCACCCGGTTGGACGTCGAACGTGACGCCCCGGACCGCCTCGAAGTCGCCGAAGCGCTTGCGCAGGTCCAGCGCCTCGATGGCCGGACGCTCGCCGCCGGTGACCCCGATGGGGGGAGACGCCTCGTCCAGGCGGCTCGCTGCCATGCCGCTCAGCGGTCCCGGCAGCCGAAGGCCACCATTTCGTCGGCGAGGCGGCCGAGCACACGGCCGAGTTCCTCGCGCTCGTCCGGCGTCCACCCGGCCAGCATCTCGGTGATGACGGCCCGCTTCGCGGCCCGCAGCCGCTGGATGAGGTCCTGGCCCTTGTCGGTGACCGTCAGGAGGGCCGCCCGCCGGTCCTCCTCCACGATCGTCTTGCCCACGAACCCGCCGGCCTCGAGGTGGTGGACCTGCCGGCTGGCGGTCGAAAGGTCGACCCCGACCCGCTGGGCGAGATCCGACAGGCGGGTGGGGCCACTCCCGTCCAGCCGGGCGAGCAGGCTGTAGCTCGCCCGGTCGATGGCGACGCCGGCGGCGGCGGCGAACCGCTCCCGGATCCGGGGGAGGTTGCCCCACCGGACGATCATCGTCAAGGCGCGCTCGACCTCCGACAGCTGGCCGGTGGTCGTGGTGCCGATCGGTGCGGTGGACATGCAGCAAGTCTAGATCAGTTAGTTGGTCGTGGCAAGCAACTGGTGAGCCCCCGTGGGCCTGGGGGAGAGGTTTCGTACGTTCTTGTTCTCCGGGAACGAATTCTCAACGGCGCTCGCCCCTTCGCGACCGGCGGCATGCTCATCGCCGCGGCCACATTCGGTCTCCTCATGACGCTGCCCGCCAACTTCTCCTACCCGGCCTTCGGGGCACTCCTGTTCTTCAATGGCATCGGCTTCGGGCTGTTCGCCGCCCCCAACACGACAGGGATCATGAATGCCGTCCCGGCCCGGCTGCGCGGTTCGGCCTCGGGCATGCGGGCGACGTTCATGAACAGCGGCGTGCTGTTGTCCATCGGCCTGTTCTTCTCGCTGATGATCGCCGGCCTCGCCTCGGCCCTGCCCCACACGATGAGCGCCGGGCTCACTGCCCAGGGGATCCCGGCCCCGGTGGCCACCAGGGTGGCGAGCCTGCCGCCGGTGGGCAGCCTCTTCGCCGCCTTCCTTGGCTACAACCCCATGAAGACCCTGCTCGGTCGCGCTCAACGGCCTGCCGGCGGCGAGGGCGAGCTTCATCACGGGCAAGACGTTCTTCCCCCAGCTCATCTCGGGACCTTTCGTCCACGGTCTCCGCATCGTGTTCTCCGCGTCGGTGGTCCTGATGCTCGTCGCAGCCGCCGCCTCGTGGATGCGGGGGATCAGGTACGTCCACGAGGAAAAGGCCGAGCCCGTGATCGTCGAGCCTGACGAGTGGGTGCCGGCGTAGCATCCAGAAGCCGGCGCGCCCGGGTGTAGACTCCCGGGCGGCGTGATCCCCAAGTCGTGGAATGCTTGTCTGATCTGCGCGCTTGCTGGAGCGGCGCTGCTCGGCGCAGGGTGCGGGACGCCGTCCGCCCCCTCGTCGTCGGCCACGACGCCGCCGGCGACCACAACATCAACGGTCACCACCGGCCCGCCGAACCAGTCCTCGAGCCCGGTCCCCATCCCCACGAGCTCGGCCGCCGAGGCGCAGGCCGAGCAGCAGGACCTCAACCAGGCCCAGCAGGACATCGCCGACCTCGAGAAGGCGCTCAGTGCGGCAGATTCGGGCCTCAACGCCAACCCGAACACCGAGGGGGACGTCAACCCGTGAGGCGCCTCCGGACCGTCGCCGTCACCACCGCCGTCGGCGTCGCGGCGCTCATCGGCGCCCCGGGCCTGGCCGTTGCCCAGAACACCGGCATCCAGGCAGCAAAGCTCACGTGCGACAACGCGGTCGCAACCCGGGAGCTTGCCCTCGGGCACCTCCTGACCGATGTGGATGCCGCCCCGAACGTCGACGCCGCGGCCAAGAAG
>DASPZW010000092.1:0-3507 GCA_035636055.1 Actinomycetota bacterium | reverse complement strand
CCGAAGATGAGCACCAGCAGGAGCAGGGTGATCGGCAGGCTCAGCGTCTCTGCCTTCTGCAGGTCCTTCTCCACCTGGACGGCCACCTGCCGGAAGACCTCGGCAGAGCCGCCGACCTGCACGCTGATCGCGGTGTCATGGCGGGTGAACAGGGGGGAGATCGTGTCGATGCGCGCCCGCACCTCGTCGTCGGTCCCGGTGATGCGCGCCACCACCACCGCCTGCGAGCCGTCCCTGCTGCGCAGCGGGGGGACGTTGCCGAGGCTCCAGTAGGAGGCGACGTTGCCGACCCCCGGGGAGGCGGCGAGTTCGGCGGTGAGGGCCGTACCTTCGGCGGCGACGTCGGGGGCGTCCACGGAGCTGGACCTCGCGGTCACCAGCAGGAGAAGGTTTGGGGTGCCGGTGTGGAAGACGGCGGACAGCGCGTCCGCAGACTTCGAGGACTCGGCCGCCGGGTCGGTGAAGCCTCCGGACGACAGCTTCTTGGCGACGCCGCCACCGAGGATGCCGGCCAGCGCGACGAACGCCAGCGTGGCCAGCAGTATCCACTTCCGACGAGCCACCGCGAAGGTGCCCAGAGCTTTCATCGCACTCCCCTTTCGCCGCTAAGTTATTAGCCCTAACTTATGTTCGATAAGTATCGGGGGGCCGTGCGGCGATGTCAAGAGGTCGGCGGAACCGGGTGGAGGCCCGGGCTCAGCCCGGCGGCGCGTCCAGCCGGATCGACACCCGCTCGGGATCGAGCGAGCCAGGCGCCGCGGTGCCGCCGCCCGAGGGCACGACCACCGTCGTCACCTCGACCTCGTCGCCCTGCTCCAGGGCCGCCCGCACCGCGTCCGTGGCAATGACGGATCGGGTCATCGGGGCTCTCGCTCCCTCTGACGTAAAAACCTCGCCCTCGCCGCCCGGCCAGAGCCCGTAACCGTAGACGTGGAACGCCCCCGCGTAGCCGTGCTCGGGGGTCTTCGGCGTGGTGGCGTCCGCCGACGGGTTGTTCAGGAACACCCGTGCCTCGAAGGATCCCCCCGCCTGCTCGACCCCGTCGAACACGATGTCGGCCCGCTCGAAGTCACTGCCCGCCGGGCCGGCACCCACCCGGATGTGCCCGGACTGATAGATGGATGTCACGGATTGCTGGGGTTCGGGAGCCATGGTGCATTAGTGTGGCACGGTCGATCCTCACCAAGGAGAAACGGGTGGCAAATGCGGTGGTGATACGGAAGACGATCCAGAGTGCCGACATCGCGTCATTGCGGGACGCGTACGGCAAGATGCAGGCGTTGAGCGGGACCGACAACCGGAGCTGGATCTTCTGGGCCGGCTACCACGGGTTCCCGCAGTACCGGTGCTGGCACCACGGCCGGACCGGCAGGGACGGGTTCACCTACGACCTGTTCCTGCCCTGGCACCGGGCGTACCTCCAGTACTTCGAGCATGCGGCACGGGACCAGAACGAGGGAGCGGTCCTGCCCTGGTGGGACTGGAGCACCCAGGCGGGGATCCCAGCTTCCTACACTGCCCCCAGGACGCCCGACGGGAAGCCCAACCCGCTCGCCTCGGGGCCGATGCCGGCGATGCCGGGCAGCCGGGCCCGCAGGACGAAGCGCTCGCCCGACGTCCCGGCGAACCTCCCGTCGAAGGCGGACGTCGACATGGTGCTGGGGCTCGCCAGCTTCGTGGATTTCTCCAACCAGGTCCAGGACCTGCACGACAGCGTCCATGGCTGGGTCTCCGGGGACATGGGCGTGATCGCCACGTCCGCCTTCGACCCCATCTTCTGGTCGCACCACTGCATGATCGACCGGCTGTGGTACCTCTGGCAGATCCGGTGGGGCGTCACCAATATCCCGCCCGCCTACCTGCACCAGACGCTTGCCCCCTGGGGCCTGACGGTCTCCGACGTCCTCGACATCGGACGCCTCGGCTACGAGTACGCCGGGTCCGTCGCCACGGCCACGCCGCCGCCGGCCCCGACGCCGGAACCAACCCCGGCCCCGACGCCGCAGCGCAAACCTCGCGCACGCCGGGTCAAGGCGAAGGCATGAAGGACGGACGGCCAAGGAGGGACCGCACATGACGAACAGGTACGAAGCCCCGGTCACGATCTCGGCAGAGAACCTCGATGCCGACTTCTCCCGGGCCGACATCGAGTTCGAGGGGGTCGACCATTCGGGCGCAACGTACGAGGGCCGGGTCTTCCTCAACAACCCCGACGCCGACGCCAGCACGCCGACGACGATGGAGAACGGCTATGCAGGCGCCTACCACATCTTCGGCCACGGGGGCTGCTACGGCGACGACATGGGCCATTGCGAGGTCCGCCCCCGCCGGAAGTTCGACCCCCGTTCGGCACACCAGTTGACCCCGGCCCGCAAGGTGGTCATTGCCACCGATGCCGTCCGGCAGGCGCTGCAAAAGGGACCCCAGTTGACCCTCAAAATCGTCCCGGTGGTCAGGGCGACCACGCCAAAGGCCGGGCCGGAAGACGTCGTGGTCTACGAGAAGGTGTCGATCATCACCTACCGTTGATCGTCACCGCTGGTCCTCCTCGCCGAGATGTGCCGCCGATCGGGCATCGCGGCGTGGAAGGCGATGGCGGCGGCGCTGCCGACGTTCAGCGAATCGACCCCGGCGGTCATCGGGATCCGGGCCCGGACGCCGGCGCGCCGCAGGGCCCCTGCCGACAGGCCGGGGCCCTCTGCACCGAGCAGGAGCGCCACCTTGTCCCGGCCGTCCAGGGCGAGGTCCCGGATGTCCCGAGCCCCGGCGTTGGGCGTGAGGGCGACGACCTCGAACCCCGCCCCGGCGACGGTGGCCAGCGCGTCGGGCCAGGGCGAGAGGACACCGAACGGCAGGTCGAGCACGTGGCCCATGGAGACCCGTACGCACCGTCGGTAGAGCGGGTCGCAGCACTCGGGGGAGAGCAGCACCGCCCCGATGCCGAGCGCCGCAGCGTTGCGGAAGATGACACCGAGGTTCTCGTGGTCGTTGATGTCCTCGAGCACCACCACCCGGGTGGCGGCGACCAGAAGCTCCGGCGGTTGCGGCAGGGGACGGCGCTCGGCGCTGGCCAGCACGCCCCGGTGGATGTCGAAGCCGGCCACCGCGTTCATCACGTCCTGGCCCGCCAGGTACACGGGGGCGGCAGCGTCCGCCAGATCGGGCGCGAGCGGCCCGTAGCGCTGGGGGGTCAGCAACACCGAGTGCAGACGGTAGGACGAGGCGAGGAGGCGGCGGACGACGAGGGATCCCTCCGCGATGAACAGACCCGGTCCGCCGGCCCCCGGTTCCTCCCGCCAGCGCCGGAGCGCGGCGTCCTTCAGGCCGACGTAGTCGGCGACGCGGGGGTCGGCGGCATCGTCGATGGGAATCGGAACATGCACGAGCTTCAGCCTACGCGCCGGCGACGGGTACGGAGAGAGCCAGCCGTGGTAGCGCCGATCGTCTACGGTGCCGGGCCGTGAACAGCCAGCCCCTCCCCCCGTTGCCGTCCGGACCCGTCACGTC
>DASPZW010000091.1:0-3690 GCA_035636055.1 Actinomycetota bacterium | reverse complement strand
CTTCATCCTGCTCGGCCGCTACTTTGAGGCCAAGGCCAGGGGGCGCGCGTCCAGCGCTATCAAGAAGCTGCTCGAGCTGGGGGCGAGGGAGGCGCGCCTCATAAACGATGGCACCGAGCGCCTCGTCCCCGTGGAGCAGGTCAGGGTGGGCGACCTCGTGCGGGTCCGGCCCGGCGAGAAGATCCCGGTCGACGGCGAGGTGGCCGCTGGCTCCTCGGCCGTCGACGAGTCGATGCTGACCGGCGAGTCCGTGCCCGTCGACAAGCGCGAGGGCGACAAGGTCGCCGGCGCCACGATCAATACCAACGGGGTGCTCACCATCCGGGCCACCGCGGTAGGCAGGGACACGGCCCTCGCCCAGATCGTGCGCCTGGTGCAGGAGGCCCAGGGGTCCAAGGCGCCCGTGCAACGCCTCGCCGACCGCATCTCGGGGGTCTTCGTCCCGGTCGTGCTCGCCATTGCGGCGCTCACCTTCGCAGGGTGGTGGCTGCTGGCGGGGAACCCCGGCCGGGGCCTCATCGCCGCCGTGGCGGTGCTCATCATCGCCTGCCCCTGCTCGCTCGGCCTCGCCACCCCCACTGCGATCATGGTGGGAACCGGCCGGGGCGCCGACCTGGGCGTGCTCATCAAGGGCGGCGAGGTGCTCGAGGGATCGCGTCGCATCCAGATCATCGTCTTCGACAAGACGGGCACCCTCACCCGGGGCAAGATGTCGCTCACCGACGTGCAGGCGGCACCGGGGCAGGGTCCCGAGGAGCTGGTCCGCCTGGCCGGCGCAGTCGAGGCGTCGTCCGAGCACCCCATCGCAAGGGCGGTCGTGGCGGGAGCCGGGGCCAGGGGAGCAGGCCTTCCCGAGGCCGACCAGTTCTCCTCGCTGGCAGGCCACGGCGTAAGGGCCGCCGTCGAGGGCCGAACCGTGTGGGTCGGGCGTCGCAAGCTCATGGCCGAGCAGGGTCTTTTGTTGGAGGAGGAGCTGGAACGTTGCGCACTCGAGTTGGAGTCGGCGGGCAAGACCGCGGTCTTCGCCGGCTGGGACGGCCGGGTGCGGGGTGTCCTGGGCGTTGCCGACACGGTCAAGGACGGTGCGGCGGGGGTGATCCGCGAGCTCAAGGCCATGGGGGTGGAGGTGGCCATGATCACCGGGGACAACGTCCGTACCGCCACGGCCGTGGCCAGCGAGCTTGGCATCGACCGGGTGCTCGCCGAGGTGCTCCCCCAGGACAAGGCGGCAGAGGTCCGGAGCCTCCAGAGCCAGGGCAAGGTGGTCGCGATGGTGGGCGACGGCATCAACGACGCACCCGCGCTGGTCCAGGCCGATCTCGGGATCGCGATCGGGACCGGCACGGACGTGGCCATCGAGTCCTCGGACGTCACGCTCATGTCCGGAGACCTGGAAGGGGTGGTGACTGCCATCCGGCTGTCCCGCAGGACGCTGCGCATCATCTACCAGAACCTGGGGTGGGCATTCGGCTACAACACCGCGGCCATCCCGCTGGCCGCCCTGGGTCTTCTCAACCCGATCATCGCGGGAGGAGCGATGGCATTCTCATCGGTGAGCGTGGTGGGCAACTCGCTGAGGCTCCGCGGATTCAGGCGCTGAGCCCAAGGCCGGATCACTGGAGTGGTCTCCCCGGGGCGCTGCCGCCTGCTTACGTCCCTGCTTACGTCAATGAGGTGACCCCAGGAGGCAGCGCCCTAGAGCCGGCGGCCCCCCGTGCGACAGCGAGAGCAGGACTGCCCGTACCGCCTCGTCCGAGGCCGCAGGGCAGGAATGGGGGAGTTAGCCTGGCTCGGATCTTCGAGCCAGGCCCAGGATGTGAGGGATTGCGGGCAGAGGGCGGGAGGGGCTGAACCTGAACTCGCGCAGCGCCTCGATCACGAACCCGGCCTGGCCGATCGCTGTCTCGGTGTCCCGGGCTGGATGGCAGCCGCCGGCGATCAGGGGCCAGAAGCTCGCTTCGGCGAGGCGAAGCAGCGGCCCCAGGACGGGGGTCGTCGCCCGCACGTGCTCATAGAAGCGGAGCTCCCCGCCGGGCCTGATGACGCGAAACAGCTCACCCAGCGCGGCCTCCGGCTTGCCCACGCTGCACAGCACCAGAGAGGCAACGCCGGCATCGAAGCTCGCCGTCTGGGCGGGGAGGGCTTCGGCGAGGCCGCCAATCACCTGAACCGAGACGGGCGCCTTCGCCGCAGACTCGACGGCGAGCGCGCGCAGGTGGGGCTCAGGTTCGACCGCGACCACCAGCCTGACGGTGGGCGGGTAATGGGCGAAGTTGAGACCGTTGCCTGCTCCCACCTCGAGGACGCGCCCGGTGAGGCCGGCCAGTAGCTCGCGTCGGTGCAGTGCGGCCCCCTTCGCCTCAACCCTGGCGCTCGAGGATGCGTACATTCTGGCGAAGACCGGGTGGCGCACCCCACCGCGCTCGCTCATACCTGCCGGCGTGAAGATAGGCCCAACCGGGCGCAGACAACTGGTGGAGGCGGGTGGGCCGGAGTCAGTGGGGCCCAATGGTGGAGTTCGCACGAACCTTGCACCTGAAGCCCTCCCGACGACCCTGAGCCGGCGACACCAGGATACCGGTCAATTGACGACTCCGGCCGGCTCGGCGGACGGCCCGATGGGGAGCAATGCGAGAAGCTGTCAAGGGCTCTGTGTCGTCTAGAGGCAATACCGTTTACTTAACCGGGATCGCCCGGGACGTGCGAGGCTCAGGCTGAGGCGGCCCCCCAGCCGACCCCCGATCGAGGGTTGCAGAACACGGTCGAGTGGCGGGTTCGTGAGGCACGTTGACTGATTCCCGGACGTCGCCACTGTGCGTGGTGGCTTCCCAGCCTGAGCGACGACCCGCTGGCATTCTTTGAGTACAAAGCGGCGCTCTACTCTCTACGCCATTCTATACTCAAAGAAACAGTCAGGCCCATGGGAAACTGGACGATTCGGTCTTAGGGTGGGCGCTCTGAAGCCTGGAAGACCACGCTCCGTGAGAACGAAGCGGGATCGTGAAACATTCTGCCCACCCGGCACCACTGCCAGTAGGTGGGTGGCGTCGAGTGCGAGCCCGAGAGCTCCTCCTCGGCTTGCGGCGTGGCCTCGCGTCGACCAGGCGAGAGCAGCGCCCGCTATCAAGGCCAGGATGGTGAGACGGCGCCGGGCCCAGGTCGCCGCCAGCATCGCCGCGCACAGCAGCACGACGGCGGTCGTGGCCGCCGCGGCGGCGCGCGAGAGTCCGTGGGTTCCGCTGGCCCCCAACGTCGGTGATCAAGGCCCCGCCAGCGCCGACCGCGGCGGCCAGCAGGCCGGCCCGGCCGATCGACCGGTTCCCCATGGGGGGATCGACAAGGAGACCGGTGGCCAGCCCACCGGCGGCGAGGGAGACGCCGATGAAGAAAAGCCAGCTCTGAAGCGCTCCTCGAGCCGACGGGCCACGAGACGCCTCGAGGGCGGCCGGCACCGTGGAGGAGGTGGGGCCGGCGGCGAAGGCGAATTCCCCTTCAGACTCGTGGCCGTCCTCCGCCACGATGTGCCAGTGGATCAGGTAGATCCCCACCGGCCGCTCGGCGAGGAGGGCCCTGAGCACCAGGCCGCCCTGCTGGCGTTGCAGCGTCACTTCGAGCTTGCGACTGGCGCCCACCACGATGGAGACGCTGGCACCGTTCGAAGCGAACGGCTCGCTGAACTGGAGCGCGACC
>DASPZW010000090.1:0-5590 GCA_035636055.1 Actinomycetota bacterium | reverse complement strand
GGTGAACTTTACGGGTGCGCAGCCGTCGTCGGTGAGGGTGACACCCGAGATTGGGGCGGCGCCCGTGTTCGCTTCGGTGTAGGTATAGATGACCGTTAGGGGGGCGCGGCCGGTGGAGGGGCTTGCCGTAACCGACAGCTTTGTGGCTGCGGCGGGTACCGATTGGCTGGTCGGAGGCGGGGGCGCGCCCGTCACGATGACCGCAACCTGGGCGAGTTCGTCGGGGGCTGCCGTACGGTCGGCGATCTTGGTGTCGCGCGCCACGACGTGGCTCGTGGACGTACCCGTTGTCGTGACGGTGCGGCCGCAGGTGTACGTCCACGTCTCGCCCCTGTCGAGAATCCCGTTCGCGTTGGTGTCGCCGCCAGTGGACCTGACGGGGGCGCAGCCGTCGTCGGTGAGGGTGACACTGGACATCGCGGCGGCGCCCGTGTTCGTTTCGGAGTAGGTGTAGGTGACGGCAAGCGGAGCGACACCGCTGGTGGGGTTTGCGCTGACAGTGAGGTTCGTACGTGCCGGAGGGCTCGTCACCAGGACCGTGACCTGCGCGATCTCGTCGGGAGCCGCCGCGTTGTCGGCGATGTTGGTGCCGTGGGCCACGACGTGGTTGGTGGAACTCCCCGCCCTCGTGATGGTGTGCCTGCAGGTGTAGGTCCAGGTCTCCCCAGTTTCGAGAATCCCGTTCGCGTTGGTGTCGCCGCCAGTGAACGTGACAGGTGCACAGGCGGAGTCGCTGAGGGTGACCGCGGAGATCGGCGAGGGCGGGGAGCTGACGTTGCTCTCGGTGTAGGTGTACGTGACGGGGAGCGGAACCTGCCCACTCGTGGGGCTCGCACTCACCGTAAGGGTCGTCGCAGGTTGGGTGACCGTCGTGCCCAAGGTCTTGGAGATCTGGGCCGTGTGGTTGATTGGTGCATCGTGCAGCGTGCCCGCCAGGCTTGCCAGGCCCACCACGTCGTGGACGCCGGGGTCAACATTGATGACGTAGGCGACCGTGCCGAACACAAACCTCTGCGTGCCAGCAGGAATGTCGACACCGGTCTTGACGGTGGTCACCACGCCGCCGGGAGTTCCATCCCTGGCCGGCGCCGTGAACGTGACCGTGGCTCCGGTGATATCACATGCCGGCCCTTGCAAGGTGTCGAGGTTGCTCCCCGCCAACACATATGTGATGGTCTGGCCATTGCGGACTAGCGGGGGGGACCCAGCTGCCCTGCTCAGGTCGAGCGCAACATTGTTCCCGCTGCAACCCCCCGGGGACTGGTGTGCCCCGGCCACGGTGGCGCCGAGGACAGATCCGATCACGAGGAGGGTAGCTACGCACACGTGCCTCCTGTAGGCTCGGACTTGTCTCATTCGCGTTCCCTCCTGTGTCAAAGAATCAGGGTGTACGACGGGCGGAGTTGGAGCCTGAGCCTCGGCTTCGGGATGCTCGGGGCCGGGTGCTGACCCGCCTAGTGCACGCGCTCCTCGTCGCTGGCGCACTCATCGCAACGGACGAGGGCTGGGAATTCACGCCTCCAGAGCCTAGTAACCCGTTCTCTTCATGCGACCATAGCACAGCTAGAGTGACTCAGGTGGATAGACAAAAATGGGTTTATCGGAGTTTTTGCCGGAGTTTCCGCGTTAGCAGCGTGAGGAAGTTCCCGCAGATGTGCGGATTCTGGGCCTGACCTGCGGTTATGGTCCTTCTGGTGGCCATAACCCGGAAACTCGGGCTAGGACGGGTCCGGGACCACCCGGAGGTGCAACTCCTTCAGCTGGGCCTCGTCGACGGCGTCCGGGGCCCCTGTGAGCAGGTCCGTGAACGAGGAGGTCTTCGGGAAGGCGATCACGTCCCGGATGTTGTCCTTGCCCGCCAGGAGCGCCACCGTCCGGTCGATGCCGAAAGCGATGCCCCCGTGCGGGGGGGCGCCGTAGTCGAGGGCCTTGACGAACCAGCCGAAGCGCTGCTCGGCCCGCTCGTCGTCGATGCCGATCAGCGAGAAGACCCGGCGCTGGAGATCGGGGCGGTGGATCCGGATGGAGCCCCCGCCGAGCTCCCAGCCGTTGAGCACGACGTCGTAGGCCCGGGCAAGCACGGCGCCGGGATCGGACTTGAGCAGGTGCTCGTCCTCCGGACGGGGGGCCGTGAAGGGATGGTGGACGGGGTCCCAGCGCTTCTCTGTCTCGTTCCACTCCACCAACGGCATATCAGTGATCCAAGCCAGCTTCCAGCCCTCGGGGTCGGTCGGCTCGAGGGCGGGCCGCAGTGAGAGGATGTCGGCCAGGGCGAGGCGCACCTCCCCCAGCGCCCGGTTCGCCACCGCCCGGCGGTCGGACACGACCAGCACGAGGTCGCCGTCGGCGGCCCCGGTCGCCTTGGCCAGGCCGGCGATGTCTTCCGGCGAGAGGAACTTGGCGAGCGGCGACGTGACGCCACCCTCGGCTGCGGCGTCGAAGACGATCCAGGCGAGGCCCCCGGCCCCGAACCTCCGGGCCACCTGGGTCAGCTCGTCGAGCTCCTTGCGGCCGAAGCCCCTGCCGGCCCACTCGGGCACCACCAGGCCCTTGGCCGCCCCGCCGGCATCAAGGGCGCGGCGGAACACCTGGATCCCGCTGGCGGCGAACACCTCGCCGAGATCGACCATCTCCAGGCCGAAGCGCAGGTCGGGTTTGTCGGTGCCGTAGCGCTCCATGGCGTCGTCGTAGGCCAGCCGCGGCAGCGGGAGGGCCAGCGACACCCCGTGGGCGGCCTGGAAGACGGCGGCCAGCATCGCCTCGGTCACCTCCCGGACGCCCTCCTCGTCGACGAAGGACATCTCGACGTCGAGCTGGGTGAAGTCGGGCTGGCGGTCCGCCCGGGGGTCCTCGTCCCGGAAGCAGCGGACGATCTGGTAGTAGCGGTCGATCCCGGCGACCATCAGGAGCTGCTTGAACAGCTGCGGGGACTGCGGCAGGGCGAAGAACTTCCCGGGTTCGAGGCGGGACGGGACGAGGAAGTCCCGGGCCCCCTCGGGCGTGCTCTTGGTCAGCATCGGGGTCTCGACGTCGACGAAGCCCTCGGCGTCGTAGTGCCGGCGGATGGCCCCGATCACGCAGTGGCGCAGGGACAGGACCGCCTGCATCTCCGGACGTCGGAGGTCGAGGTAGCGGTAGCGCAGGCGGGTCTCCTCCCCCACCCCGGCGTGCTCGTCGATCTGGAAGGGCGGGACCGCCGCCTCGGCAAGGATCTCGATGGACCCGGCCACGACCTCGACCTCGCCGGTGGGCAGGCTGGGGTTGGTCGTGCCGGGGGGCCGAAGGCTCACGGTCCCCTCGACCGACACCACGAACTCCTGGCGCAGCTTGCGGGCGACCTCGTAGGCGCCCGCCTCGGCCCCCTGGAGCCCCTCGGGGCCGCCCGGGCGGGCAACGACCTGGACGAGGCCCTCACGGTCGCGCAGGTCGAGGAAGACCACGCCGCCCATGTCACGGCGCCGGTGGACCCATCCGGCCAACTTGACGCTCCGCCCGGCGTCGGCCGCCGTGAGCGACCCGCACATGTCGGTGCGGTAGGGACCCTGGCGCGTCCCGCTCACGGCGCGCCCTCGCTGCCGGCCCGGGTCTGCTGGAAGCGGCGCTGCAGGCGCTGCTGCGTGGTCTCGAGGGCCTCGGGGAGGACCATCGTCTCACCCAGCACCGGCATGAAGTTCGTGTCGCCCACCCACCGCGGCACGGCGTGGACGTGGAGATGCCCGGGCACCCCGGCCCCCGCGGCCCGGCCGAGGTTGATCCCGACGTTGCACCCGTCGGGGTTCATCTCCTCCTGCAGCACGCCGACGGTCTCCGTCAGGAGGTCCATGATGCCGAGCCGCTCCTCGGCCGAGAGGTCGGCCAGGGCGGCGACATGGCGCAACGGGGCGACCATCACGTGGCCGCTGTTGTAGGGGTAACGGTTGAGGATCGCGAGGGCGTGCTCGGCCCGCGCCACGACGAGGTTCCGGGCGTCCTCCTCGGCTCCCGTCTGGGCGATGGCCCGGCAGAAGAAGCATCCGTCGTCCTTCTCCCCGCCCACGTAGTCCATCCTCCAGGGCCGGATCAGCCGCTCCATCAGGAGGCGGCGATCGCGGTGGCGCTCCGCGTTGCGACCTCGTCGGTGACCTCCGCGACGAAGGTCTCCAGGGCCACGTCGTTGCGCTTGTCGCCGCTGCGGGCCCGGATCGCGACCGTCCCGGCCTCGGCCTCCTTGTCGCCGACGACGAGCATGTAGGGCACCTTGGTCCCCTGGGCCTTGCGGATGCGGTTGCCGAGCGTCTCGTTCGAGGCGTCGGTCTCCGCCCGCAGCCCCGCCGCGGCCAGCGCCGCAGCGACCCGCTCGCCGTAGCTGTGGTGACGGTTGGCGATGGGGATCACGACCACCTGGACCGGCGCCAGCCACGTGGGGAAGGCCCCGGCGTAGTGCTCGACGAGGATGCCGAAGAACCGTTCGATCGATCCGAACAACGCCCGGTGGATCATGTAGGGGCGCTTGCGCTCGTTGTCCGCGGTGACGTAGGTGAGGTCGAAGCGCTCCGGGTGGTTGAAGTCCACCTGCAGGGTCGAGAGCTGCCACGCCCGCCCCAGGGCGTCCCGGATGTCGATGTCGATCTTGGGGCCGTAGAAGGCGGCGTCGCGCTCGTTGACCTCGTAGGCGATGCCCTCGGCCTCCAGGGCCTGGCGGAGGGCGTCGGTGGCCAGCTCCCATCCCTCGTCGGGGCCGACGCTCTTGTCGGGATCCCGGGTCGACAGCTTGGCCTCGAAGGTGTCGAAGCCGAAGTCCCGCAGCACCCGGAGCACGAAGCCCAACAAGCTGCGGAGCTCCGGTACCACCTGCTCCTCGGTGACGAAGATGTGGGCGTCGTCCTGGGTGAACCCCCGGGCCCGCATGAGCCCGTGGAGCACGCCGCTGCGCTCGTAGCGGTACACCGACCCCAACTCGAAGAGGCGCACCGGAAGCTCCCGGTAGGAGTGCATCCGGCTGCGATAGATGAGCACGTGGAATGGGCAGCTCATGGGCTTGACGTAGTACGTGGCGTCCTCCAGCTCCATCGGCGGGTACATGTTCTCGGCGTACCAGCCGAGGTGGCCCGAGGTCTCGAACAGGGTGGAACGGGAGAGATGGGGGCTGTAGACGAACTCGTAGCCGGCCTGCTCGTGCATGTGCCGGGAATACTCCTCCATGACCCGGCGGATCATGCCGCCCTTGGGGTGCCAAACTGACAGGCCACCACCCAGCTCGGGCGGGAACGAGAACAGGTCCAGCTCGGCCCCGAGCTTGCGGTGGTCCCGGCGCTGGGCCTCCTCGAGGCGGTGCAGGTAGTCGTCCAGCTCCTCCTTCGTGAACCAGGCAGTCCCGTAGATCCGCTGGAGCATCGGTTTGTGCTCGTCGCCCCGCCAGTACGCGCCCGAGGTGCGGAGCAGCTTGAAGGCGGGGATCGCCCCGGTGGACGGCAGGTGGGGGCCGCGGCAGAGGTCGACGTAGCTCTCGCCGTCCTTGTCGCCTTTGGGGGCGCCTTTGCGGGGATTGCGGTACAGCGACACCACCTCGCCAGCGACGCCCTGGTCCGCGGACTCGCCGATGCCCTCCAGG
>DASPZW010000089.1:0-3214 GCA_035636055.1 Actinomycetota bacterium | reverse complement strand
CGCCCGGTTTCTACCGTGTCGACCTGCACAACGCCACGTTCGAGATAACCTCCAACCCGGCAGACCCGGCCGCGGGGCACGTCACGGACATCACCTTCGCTCAGTGGGTCCAGCAGGCGGCGAGCCACAAGGACTGGCATGTCGATGTGCGCCCGCAGGGCACATTGGTGAGCGACGGCCCGACCTTCGACATCTGCACCAACGCGAGCGGCTGACCAGGGGGGGCGGGGGGAGTAGCGGCCCCCCCCGTGTTCGGCGGCCCGGCGCGCCAGAGGCCGCGATCCCCCCGGGAAACGCCGTGTCGCTTGCAGGGCCCGGACACCCCCGATAATCTACCGCCCGGTAGAGAACCGGCGAGGTCCGGTCCACGCTGGCGGCAGAAGGGACAGGGTTGATCCGGGAAGGCCTGGCGGGCAAGCGCATCCTGATGACGGGGGCCACGGGCTTCCTCGGCACCGCCCTCTTCGAGCGCCTGTTGACCGACGTCCCCGTCGAGCGCATCGACCTCCTCATCCGCCGGGACGCCCCCGCCCGCCTCCGCACCATGCTGGCGGGGGCGGCCTTCAAACCCGCGGCCGAGCGCCTCGGAGGCCTGGACGCCCTGCGCGAGCTGGCGGCGGGCAAGGTCAGGGCGCTGCCCGCCGACCTCACCCAGGGGCAGATCCCGGTGGACGGCGACATCGACCTGGTGATCCACACCGCCGCCACCGTTTCGTTCGACCCCCCGGTGGACGAGGCCTTCGAGACCAACCTGCTCGGCACCCTGAGGCTGTACGAGGCCTCGGGGGGCCGGCCGTTCCTCCATGTCTCCACGGCCTACGTGGCAGGGCTCACCCGGGGCACCCAGCCCGAGGAGCTGCTCGAGCGCCGGCTTCGCTGGCGCGTCGAGTGCGATGCCGCCCTCCGGGTGCGGGCCGAGGTCGAGGGCGACGCCCGGCGCCCGGAGCGTCTCGCCAAGTTCGAGGCCAAGGCCCGCTCCGAGATCGGGAGGGCAGGCCCCCAGTCCGTAGCGAAGCGCAGCGAGATCCACCGCCGCGCCTGGGAGCGTGACCGCCTGGTTGAGTACGGGCGTGCCCGGGCCCGGAGCCTCGGGTGGCCGGATGTCTACACCTTCACGAAGGCCCTCACCGAGATCGCACTGGACGAGGCCGCGGGCGACAACCCGCTCAGCATCGTCCGGCCCTCGATCATCGAGAGCGCGCTGTCCCGGCCCTACCCGGGCTGGATCGAGGGGTTCCGGATGGCGGAGCCCGTCATCCTCGCCTTCGGGCGCGGGGCGCTGCCCGAGTTCCCCGGCATCCCCGAGGGCGTGCTCGACGTCATCCCGGTGGACCTGGTGGTGAACGCGATCCTCGCAGTGGCGGCGTCGCCGCCGCAGCGCCGGGCGGTCCACCACGTGTCCTCGGGCTTCCGGAACCCACTCAAGTACCGGGACCTCTACGACTTCTGCCGCTCCTACTTCCAGGCAGATCCGCTCCCGGAGCGCGGAAGGGGCACCTACAAGGTGCCGGAGTGGACGTTCCCCGGGCGCCTGGCGGTCCAGCGGAAGATGGACATGGCGGAACGGATCGTCGGTGGCGCCGAGAAGGTCGTCGGCCGCCTACCCCATGGCGGCCTGGCGCGCCGGGCAGCGGTACGCATCGATGACCTGCGGGCACGCCTCGACTTCGCCAAGCGGTACGCCGCCCTCTACGGGGCGTACGTCGAGGCGGAGGTCATCTACACCGACGACAAGACCCGTGCGCTCTACGAGTCCATGCCGGAAGGGGACCAGGCAGCATTCTGCTTCGACCCGGCGTCCTACACGTGGGAGCGCTACTTCCACGAGATCCACCTGCCGCAGGTCACCAAGTCGCTGCGCCGGGTGTCGCCGGCCCGCACGGCGCCCAGCGTCAAGCTCGCGAAGCCGGCAGACGGCCAGCTCGTGATCGCCATTTACGACATCGACCGGGTGATCGTCGACTCCAACGTCATCGAGCCGTACCTCTGGTTGAAAATGGCCGAAATCGAAGGGGCGGCCCGCCTCAAGGAGTTCGCGGCGCTCGCCGCCAAGGGACCCGGGTTCCTGGCAGCCGAGCGGCGCGACCGTGGCGAGTTCCTCCGGAAGTTCTACCGCCTGTACGAAGGCGCCTCCGCCGAGGGGGTCCGGGCCCTGGCCGACTCGGTCCTGTCCGACCTCGTGCTGCGCCGCACCGCGCCGGGGGCCATCCGCCGTGTCCGGGCGCACCGGGCGCTGGGGCACCGGGTCGTGCTGATGACCGCCGCTCTCGACTTCTGCTTCGGTGCCCTCGCCCCACTGGCCGACGAGCTGGTCTGTGCCAAGCTGGCCGAGATCGACGGCGTCTTCACCGGCGACCTCGCCCAACCGCCGCTGGTCGGCGAGGCCCGGGCGTCCTGGCTCAACGACTACGCCCGGGCGACCGGCGCCGACCTCTCGGTCTCCTACGCCTACGCCGACTCGCTCACCGACCTGCCGATGCTCGAGGCGGTGGGCCACCCGGTGGCCGTCAACCCCGAGGTCCCGCTGCACCGCCTGGCCCGCTCGCGCCGCTGGCCCGTGGAGATCTGGGAGCCGGGCAAGGGCACGCCGAAGATCCTGGTCCCCCCCGTCCCCGAGGACTTCACCTGGTGACCGGTCACCGGTGTGAGCTTGGAGCGGCGCCGTGACAATGTGCCTCGAGTTGCACAGGTCGGTCCCGAAGTACATCGGGGCCCGGGCGTTCGGCACAAAGATGCCCGGGCTGCTGTCCGGTGCCCTCTCCCCGTTGCGCCACGTCGACCGGAAGGACCCCCACCCCCCCGCCGAGGGATGGGCACGGCTGGGAACGAGGATGTCGGGCATCTGCGGGTCCGACCTCAAAACGCTGGCGGGCCGTTCCAGCCTCTACTTCTCCGCCCTGGTCTCCATGCCGTTCGTGCCCGGCCACGAGGTGGTCGCGGACCTGCTCGACGACGTGGGCGATCTCCGGATGGGCCAGCGCGTGGTCATCGACCCGGTGCTGTCGTGTGCCCCCCGCGGCGTGTCGCCCGCCTGCGGCCCCTGCGACGCCGGGATGCCCGAGCTGTGCGAGCGGATCATGGCCGGGAACCTCCAGCCCGGTCTCCAGACCGGCTACTGCGCCTCGACCGGCGGCGGCTGGAGCGGCATGATGCTCGCCCACCGCAGCCAGCTGCACGCCGTGCCCGAGGACCTCCCCGACGAGGCTGCGGTCAT
>DASPZW010000088.1:0-3797 GCA_035636055.1 Actinomycetota bacterium | reverse complement strand
AACGGGCAGGCCTTCACCCTGGACGGGTCGGCGAGCAGCGAGGTGCCGCCGGGCAAGATCGTCCAGTGGGTGTGGACGCTGATGAGCTGACCGGTGACCGCATTCGCGCCGGGCCAGCCGGTGATCATGCCCGTGCCCACCGTCACTGTCGACGGCGGGTTGCCGGTGGGCGACCACGTCTTCCAGCTCTTGGTCATCGACGACCAGGGGACCCAGAGCCAGCCCACCCGGGTCGTGGTGAAGATCGTCCCGCCGGTCCTCACGGGGCCCGGGGGCCCCGGAACGGTCGGGACCCCGGTGGTGCCGCCGACGCCGGTGGTGCAGCCGACGCCGGTGGTGGCCCCGCCGCCAGGCGTCACGCCGGTCGTTCAGCCGACGCCGGTGGTCGCCCCGCGGCCGAGCGTCACGCCGGTCCCGATCGAGCCTCCGCCACCTCCGCCGGGAACGCTCTCGTGAACCTGCCAGGCTTCCTCGACATCGCCATCGGCCTCAGCCTCGTCTACTTCCTGTTCAGCCTTGCCTGCTCCAAGATCAACGAGGGGGTGGCCTCGGCCCTCAGGCTGCGGTCGAAGGGCCTGGCGCAGGGCATCCGTAAGCTGCTGGAGGGCACCGAGCCCGGTCAGGCCCCGCCGGCCGCCGTCGCCGGCAGCCGGCTCCGCGTGGACCTCTTCGTGGCGCACGATCTCGTGCGCAGTCAGTGGCCCCCGAAGCGGCCGCCCTCGTACCTGGCGCCGTCGACCTTCGCCCTCGGCGTCGTCGACCTCCTGACGCCGCCGCTCGGCCAGCTGTTCCAGGAGATGGCCCCGCTCGCCTCGGCGAGCGAGCCGGTCACGCGGATCCTCACCTCGGGGCTCCCGCCGGAAGACATCGCCCGGGCGTTGGGGACGGTCCAGCAGGTACCCTCCGGCCAGCTCGGGAACCTGATCGCCGAGGCGGTCGGGCACATCGCGACTGGCGACCCACTGGCCCAGGCACGGGCGGCGATCAACAACCTTCCTGACGGCCATCCCGCCAAGCGGCCGCTCCAGCGGTTCGCCCATACCGCCGGGGTGGACCGGGACAAGTTCATCGCCATGATCGAGGAGTGGTTCAACGGCGCCATGGACCGGCTGTCGGGCTGGTACAAGCGCCGGACGCAGCTCTTGCTCCTGGGTTACGCGGCGGTCCTGACGCTGGGGTTCAACGTCGACACGATCCATCTTGCGACCACCCTGTACCGCAACGGCCCCCTGTCGGCAGCGGTCGCCAACGTCGCCGAGAAGACCTCATCCGACGTCGGCACAGCGCAGGACGCCATCCGCTCGGCCACCGGCCTCGAAGTCCCCCTGGGGTGGGTGGGCCGGACCGACCCGCCCCCGCCGGACGGCAGCCCCGAGGCGGCCCGGCAGTTCCCACCCCAGCCCAGGGACATCCCGCTGAAGGCGCTCGGGTTCCTGATCACCATGGGGGCCTTGTCCCTCGGCGCGACGTTCTGGTTCGATCTGCTCGGCAAGATCGCCAACCTGCGCAACTCCGGGCCGAAACCGGCGCCGAAGGCCACCGGCCCCCCGTAGGCCGGTTCGCAGTCGGCTGTGCCGCCCGAGGTTCGGAAAAACACGCGTATGTGAGGCTGCAGCAAACTGGCGAGTGGGCCCCGGACCTGCAGCAAGGGAACAAGGTGGAGTCCGCCGGCGGCTGAGGGGTCTGCTTTCCTCCAAAGAGGAGAATCGTGCTGTTTTGAGCGGGAAACCCGTCACGAAGAGTGGTCGGACGGACCGACCTTCTCGTCGTGACGGGTCCAGGTCTCTACGCGGCGCCGTTCTTTATCCCTCATGCGGTGTTGCAGTTGCAACGGCCGGTTAGGGCCAAAGAACGCCCCCGCCGGGTACTTGGCACTGGGTCCTCCCGAAAAACCGGCCACAGACCGTGGTCAGATGGAGCCTTGCCGGTGAAGATGTCTGATTTGAACGACTTTGACGGTGCCGATGATGATTCTCTTAGCAGAAGGTTGCCAGACAGGGCGCTCGCAGGCCGAGCCTCGACCCTCGATCACCCGATGTGGTCGCTGGCGGTTTTTGGCCCCCCCGCCAGGCGCCCAGGGGTTGGGCCACGAGAGCCCCGTGCCGGTGGGGAGTGCCGGCCCAGCCCCGGCAGGGTGGGAAACCGAGATCAGTCCTCGAGCAGGCCGAGGGCAACAGCAGGGATACGAGCACGCATGGATCTCCTCCTCTTGGCAGAGTTCTCTGCGAGAAGCATCGGCCCGCCTTGGTACATCGACGATGGTTAGTTCGTTTCCGCAGAGGACGGCTCTCGTAGCAGCCAGTGGTACCGGATACGCCTGCCAGCACCAGCCTGGCTCCCCGGCGTGCGAGCTAGGGACGTTCCAACGACGCTCCCACGCTGTTCCCCCTGAGCCATCGCGTCCGGCATTCTTGCCGCCACCCGATCCTGAGCACCCGTGGCAACCGCCTCAGAAGGCGACCGACTTGGCGGTGCCCCGTACAGTGACGGACTTGTAGCGCTGGAGCTGGCCGACTACCAGGGCCGGCCCGCCGATGGTGTCGGCTGTGACGGTAAGGATGACCAGGGTCCGGAGCTTCTGCTCGGTCTGTCCGCCGAGGTTCACCGTCGGAAGCACCAGGGTGGCGGTCGTGGATGGCCCGTCCACCACGACGTCCAAGTCGATCGTCACGAGTAATCCAAGCTCGGTCTTCTTGGTCCTGATGCCGGTCCCCTCGACGTGCACGTCATGGTCGGCGTCTCGGAAGTGGAACGACGGCTGGCCGGCGATCCCTGTCGTCGCGTAGGTGACCGAGGTCGCGGCGTTCGCCACCTCGAACAAGTTGGCCTGTGCAGCCTTGCGTGCCATCTCTTACCCTCCTGTGGAGTTGCATGGGTCGTCCAGTTTGCATCGTGACATCGCCACCCCTTCGCCGCTACCAAGGCGACAGCGCCCGTTTGGGATGGCGCTCAATAGGTCAGTTATATAGAGTTGACCCCGGATCCGCCAAGGGCCCAGGTTTGTCGTCATGTTGCCCTCTGGCGCCGGCTCGGTGGGGGAGGGGCCAGGGCATCCCTGAGCACCGCCGCCCAGTGGGCGAGGGCCTCGGCGACGAAGGTGGCGTGGAGAGCCTGCACCGCCGTTCCCTCCGGGACCTGGCCGGCGAGGCCGCTGCGCTCGTAGAGGCGCTGGACGAGGTACTGGACCTTGGAGGAGGTCATGGGCAAGGCCGAGGCATCTACGAAGAGCGGTGCATCGGGGCTCTCGGGGCCGAGCCATTCCTTCCGACTCGTCAAGTAGGCGTTGATCAGCTCGGTGAGCCCCGGATGCAGGACGACCACCCGGTCCGATCCGGGGTCCCCGGTCACGAGGACTCGCCCCCCTGACGGGTCTTGTCGGAGGGACCCGAGCCTGAGGGAGAGCACCTCCGAGGCTCCGAGGCCGGTGAGGCCGAGGGTGGCCACCAGGGCCACGTCTCGCTCCGCCCAGGCGCTCCATGAGGAAGGCTCCGGCATGGCGGCCACAAGGAGCAGGCGTTCGGATACGTCCCCGCCGGCGATCACCCTGGGGGCGGGAGGCGGTGGCTTCGGGCGCTCGGCGGCCTGCGTTGGGTTGGCCGGGCAATGCCCTCCGAGATGAGGTAGGTGAAGAAGCTGCTCCACGCCGCCCATGCCCGTGCGACCGACGCCGGGGCGTGGTCGGCCGCCCACGCTGCCATCCCCGCCTCGAGGGCGGCGGCGTCGACCTGCGAGAGCCGCAGCCCCGAACTCTCTGTGACGCCGTGAGACGCAGCCATCCGGCCGGCGACACCCACGAG
>DASPZW010000087.1:0-6333 GCA_035636055.1 Actinomycetota bacterium | reverse complement strand
CCCGCCAGCCCTCCTGGGCCCGGTTCCCGCTCGGCAACGGGCCGTTCAAGCTGAGCCGGCCGATGGTGGCCAACCAGGCCATCGTGCTGACGCCCAACGCCCTCCACGCCGGGGGTCACCCCAAGGTGGCCCAGGTGGCGCTGGAGATCTACAACGACGTCGCAGCGTCGTACGCCGCCTGGCGGGCGGGCAGACTCGACTGGTCGGCGTACCCACCGGACAGGATGGCGGAGGTCCGGCGCCACTACCGTTCCAGTTCGGTCATCCGTCCGACGGCCGGCCTCGACGGCCTGGTCCTCGACGAGGGGTCGGCGCCGGCGAGGAACCCGCTCTTCCGCCAGGCCGTCTCCCTCGCCGTGGACCGGGCGGCCATCGCCAGGGGGGTCCTTGCCAACGCCGTGCTCCCGGCGGCCGGGCTCGTCCCAGCGCTGGTCCCCGGCGCCGCCGCCGGTGGGGGGGCGTCGCCGTGCCCGTCGTGTGGCTTCGACCCCGCCCGGGCACGGTCGCTGCTGGCCCAGTCGGGCGTGACGGTGACCGCGGTCTTCCCCATCGCCTTCGCCCCGGGCACGGGACAGGAGGCCTGGGCGGGGGTGGTCGCCGCCGCCCTCAAAACCAACCTGGGCATCGACGCCAGGGCCGTCCCGGCGACCGGCGCCGGCCCGCCGCCGGGGGGCGCCGAGGCGTTGACGAGGGTGATGCGGTACCCGACGCCGGACGACTTCCTGGAGGCGCTCGTCGCCACCGGACGGCCGGACAACACGTCCGGCTACCGCAACCCGGCCCTCGACACCCTGCTGGCGGCTGGGAAGGGGATGTCGGATCCGGGGGCCCGGGGGGCGCAGTACCAGCAGGCCGAGCGCCTGGCCCTGGCCGACCTGCCCGTCATCCCGCTGTTCTGGCAGCGTGGCATCCGCGTCGGCCGGGTCAAGGCCTGGAAGGGCCTCGGGATGGACGCGTTCGGCAACCCGACGCTGGCCAGCGTCGCCCCGAAGTAGCCGGGCCACCCTGGGACCCACGAGGAGGCCCGGCTTGACCTCGGGCATCGATCGAGGTAGACAGCGGGGCGGGGGGATTGTTGGTATGGAGGAATTACGAGTCATGTGGCGGTGAGGCGGCCTCTCCGGGCCGTCCTCGCGCTGGTCCTCCTCACCCTGGGCGCCTGCACGGCGCGTCCGGCCAAGCCGCCGGCGGCCGCAGTGCCGAGCGTGTTGCGCATCGGGATCCGCCAGCCGTCCACGCTCGACCCCGTCATGCGGGCGAACCCCTCGGACCTGCTGATCGCCAGGCAGATCTACGAGCCGCTCGTCGGCTTCGACCCCCAGACCGGTGGGCTCGTCCCGAAGCTGGCCTCGTCCTGGGATGTCGGAGACGGGGGCAAGAGCTTCCGGTTCCACCTGCGGCCGGACGCCAGGTTCCAGGACGGTTCGGCGGTGACCGCCACCGACGTGGCCTTCGAGCTCAACCGCCTCGCCCGCAAGGACACGAACTCCAGCCTGGCGCACCTGCTGAAGCCCGTGGCCGGCTTCGACCAGGTCCACGGCACGGGCGAGGCGACCGAGCTTTCGGGGGTGAAGGTCGAGGACGCCCACACGCTGCTCGTCACCATCACCGACGCCTGGTACGAGTTCCCGGCCGTGCTCACCGACCCGGCGACCGCCCCGGTCCCCGCCGATGCGGTCCGGGCGGATCTCGCCGGCTTCATGCGGCACCCGGTCGGGTCCGGGCCGTACGCCCTGGCGGCCGGATCGGCGCTCCCAGGCGATCTCGTCCTGGAACGCTGGAAGGGGTACTGGGGGCCGGCGCCAGCCGTGGCGACCGTGCGCTTCGCGACGGGCGGGACGTCGTCCAGCGTGCTGGGCGACCTCTCGGGCGGGCGCCTCGATATTGGCGAGGTCCCCCCCGACGCGATGTCCAAGGCGCTTGCCGACTTCGGGAGCCGCGGCTTCACGCCGCTGGCCGCCGAGATCGTCCTGGGGTTCAACGTGGCGGATCCCTCGCTGTCCGACACCCGCCTGCGCCGGGCGATCAGCCTCGCGATCGACCGCCAGGCCATCGCCAAGAAGGTCTACGGCGACGTCCTAGTGCCGGCCGACGGGCTGGTGCCCCGGGGCCTGCCCGGTCACAGTGACCTGGCCTGCACGACCGCGTGTGCGCACGATCCTGCGGGGGCCAAGGCGCTGGTGCAGCAGGTGTCGGGCACGGCCCAACCCGAGATCGGCTTCGACTACCCGCAGGGCGGCGCCAACGACGCCGTGGCCGCCGAGCTCATATCGGACCTGGCGGCGGCGGGGATCAGGCTCGTGGGCCGCCCCCACTCGCCCGGCGACTTCCTCGCGACGCTGGACGCCGGGAGCCGCCAGATGTTCCTGCTCATCTGGGTGGCCGACTACCCTTTGGCCGACTGGTTCCTGACGCCGCTGTTCGGTGCAAACTCACCCGACAACCAGACCGGCTACAAGGACCCGGGCGTCCAGGCCCTCATTACCCAGGCCCGCTCGACCCCCGACGCCGCCGCCCGGATCGACCTGCAGCAGAAACTGGAGCAGAAGGTCCTGGCCGACATGCCGCTCACGCCGATCGGCTTCTTCCGCAACCACTACGCCGCCACGCCGAAGGTGCAAGGCTTCTACGTGGACGTGCTGGGCGGCTTCGATGCGAGCCGCCTGAGCCTCGCCGGGCCTTAGCTTTTTGGAAGGCCGGTGGGCCGTAGCCGCTGGAAGGCCGGCGGGCCGCCCCCGGTATACTTCCAAGGTTCCAGTCGGAGTGGCGGAACCTGGTAGACGCGCTAGGTTGAGGGCCTAGTGATCGCAAGATCATGGGGGTTCAAATCCCCCCTCCGACACGAATGTTTGCCCACGTAAACGCTCATCTATTTGTCATAGCCAGCTAGAACCATTCGCTCTCCGGGGTGCTTACAGGCGTCCGCCGCTCAGCGCGGTAGCCTTCCGGGTGACCTCGGAACCTCTTGTCGTAACCCTTTCTTTGGTGTGCTTGGCGGCACATCTTCTCCAGATCTGATCACCGCGGCGCGTCGCCTGTGATTCAGTGGGTCACACGCCAGAGAAGCAGCCGTCCGTCCAGCGATCCTTCCGCCTTTCTCGGGCCGGGGCTCCAGCGGTCAGCTCGGAACGGCGGGCAGCTCCGTGCGTTGGAGGTCCGCGCGTCGTCGGTAACGATCCCCAGGGTGCGCATGTCCTGTTCGCTGGCCATCACGTGAGTGCTCATCGCGGCCATTCGTCCGCGGAAGTGGCACCGTCTAAAGGACAGAGACGAGGACCCGGCAGGCCTCCTCGCACCGCCGGCAGGCCTCCTCGCAGACTTCACAGTGTTTCATCCCCATCTTGGCGTGGTGTTCGCACTCCGCCCTACATATCGTGCAGCTTGTGATGCAGGCTTCGAGGAATGGCCCGGGCCAGTTTCCGGTCGAACTCGGTCGTGCGTGAGACGACCCTGGCCGTGGTCTCGCAGATGTCGGCACAGTCCACACACAGGGTGATGCAGCGGCGCATGGTGGGCGACGCTGTCCTCGGCGAGGTCGGCGTCGGCGCACGCGGTGCACGCCTGGGCGCAGTTGAGACACTCGTCAATGCATCGGGGACAGCGCGTCGGCGTCGATGTCGAGCTTGCCGGGGTGGGTTGAGATCATCTGTCTGGCATATGTCACGGTTCGCTCCTTTCCTTTGAAGGCACTGAGAGAGCAAGGGGGTCCGCACTCGACACATGCGGAGTCAGACCGGCAGCGAGGACCGGAAAGTCATCGACGAGATACTGGCCCGGCGGGATCAAGCCGGCGCCCGACTGGCGCCGCCGGCCCCGGAAGCCGCGGTTCACGATGGCCATTGTGCCCTCCTGTTATCGAAGGCTGGGCCCCACGCCACGCCCGACAATACCAGCAGGCACCACCCCGGCTCAGCGACGGTCGTGCGGAGCTGCCGGGCTCGCGGCTGCAGGGGTCGCCATTTCGGCGGGCGCGGCTCGCCGAGGTTTACGAGGCGGTCGTTGATCCCTCGGACCACCCGATGAGCGACTGCGTCCTTCTTCCTACGGCGGCGTCGACCACTCATTGGGCTCTCCTCCGCTCCTCTCCCCCACACCTGTCGACAGCGCTTCGCTC
Source organism: Actinomycetota bacterium (assembly GCA_035636055.1). Classification (GTDB taxonomy): domain Bacteria; phylum Actinomycetota; class CADDZG01; order JAHWKV01; family JAOPZY01; genus JAOPZY01. The sequence continues at coordinate 2,219 of DASPZW010000087.1, read as the reverse complement.
GGGGAAGGGCGAGACCGTCAGGTGCCGAAGGTCTGGAGAAATGATGCTCCGGTGCGGAGCTGCTCGCGTTCGGGAGTCACGGGCTCGATGCCCTAGTGTCCTGAGTCGGAGATTCGTTCACAATATCGGGCGAGGCTCTCAAGGATCTCGTCGGCCGTCTTGTGCCACACGAAGGGTCTTGGGTCGGTGTTCCACGTCTTGATCCACGAGTCGATCGATGCTTCCAACTCCTTGACCGAGCGGTGTGTACCCCGACGGAGCCACTTCTCGGTGAGCTCGGAGAACCAGCGCTCCACGAGATTCATCCAGGAGCTGTATGTCGGCGTGAAGTGCAGGGTGAAGCGGGGATGGCGCATGAGCCAGCGATGAATCTCGGGAGTCTTGTGGGTGGAGACGTTGTCGACGATCACATGGACGTCGAGATCGGCGGGCACGCTGCGGTTGATGAGGTTCAAGAACCGGCGGAACTCCAGGGCCCGGTGCTGGGCGGTCATGTCCGAGATCACCTTGCCCGAGGCGATGTCCAGGGCGGCGTAGAGGTTGGTCGTGCCGTGGCGGACGTAGTCGTGGGTCTGGCGCTCGGGGGTGCCTGGCATGAGCGGGAGGACGGGGGCGGTGCGGTCGAGGGCCTGAACCTGGGACTTCTCGTCCACGCAGAGCACCAGGGCGCCCTCGGGGGGGTTCAGGTAGAGCCCGACGATGTCGCGGACCTTCTCGATGAACTGAGGATCGTTGGACAGCTTGAAGGACTCGGCAAGATGCGGCTTGAGGCTGAAAGCCCGCCAGATGCGGCTGATGGCACTCTGCGACATCCCCGACGCCCTCGCCATCGATCGGGTGGACCAGTGGGTGGCATCGGCCGGCTTCTCTTCCAGGGTCCTTACGATGACCCGTTCCACATCGGCATCGGTGACCGTGCGCGGAGCCCCCGGCCGGGGTTCATCGGCCAGGCCTTCCAGGCGCTCGGCCAGGAACCGGCGGCGCCATTTGCCGACGGTGGCCTGGTTCACGCCGAGGCGGGCCGCCACCTCCTTGCTGGTGCGGCCTTCGGCGCAGGCCAGGATGATCCGGCAACGTAGGGCCAGGGCCTGGGCACTGCTGCGCCGCCGCGCCCACCGTTGCAGCGTCTCGCGCTCCTCATCGCTCAGGACGAGCGGTGCCTTGGGACGACCTCTGGTACCCACACGGCGAGCATATGACAGTCCAACCTAAAACGCGAGCATCTAATGACTCAGGACACTAGTGCAGCCGCGCGTTAGAGACGGCCACATGTCAGGCCGCCCGCAAGGGGCTCCCGTCGTAGTCCATCGGAAGGGTCTCGCGGTGCGGTTGTACTCGGCGATGAATGCCATGACCTTGGTCACCATCTCCTCGGGCGAAGTGAAGACCCCGCGATTGAGGAGGCGCCGGGCAGGGATCGAGAAGAACGGCTCTATTAACCGGCCCTCGGGGGCGGTGTCAAGCATTGCATCAGATTTTCTTGGGAATCTTCAGGCGATGGAGGTGGCCCTCGATGCTGGCGATGACCCGGGCGTGGCGGGCCACCTCGGAGTCCCACCCCCGGTCCTCGGCGTCCCGGCGGAGGGCGGTGACATCGGCGAGTTGGGACTCGAGTTCGGGGACAAACTCTGGCGTGGTGACGAAGTTGTCGCACTGCTCGCAGACGTTGGCGTAGGGGCAGGCCTGGGCGACGAGGTGGCGGGAACAGTAGCCGTGCGCCACCCTGGTCTTGAGCATCTCCGAGCCCAGCCACTCGACGCGATCGGGCACCGCCACCTTGCCGACGGGGGCGACGAGGAGTGACTGGCGTCCCCGGACCTTGCTCATCGCAGCCTCGTAAGCAGCGCGCACCGTCGGAGAGGAAAGCGAGGCATACCGAAGGGTCATCTCCGGGGAGACGTGGCCCATGAGGGCCATCAGAGCCTGAAGGGACATGCCCGCATTGACGAGGCTGGAGAAAACGTGTGGCGCAAATGGTGCGGGGTGACACGGCGAGGCTCCCCGCCGAGACCACACAGGCCGGCGTCAGCGGCGGCGCGATCGAGGCCGTTGCGGAGACGGAATGGGGAAAGGCGCCGTCCCCGCTCCACGAACAAGAAGTCGACAGGTTGGCCGTGGCGCGGATGAGGCAGGGCCCGCTGGACGCCGCGCAGCGACATCCAGGCATCGAAGGCGGCGAGGGTCTCAGGGTCGAGGGGAACGGTGCGCTAGGTCCCAAG
>DASPZW010000086.1:0-3899 GCA_035636055.1 Actinomycetota bacterium | reverse complement strand
TCCGGTTGCCCCGTAGGCCGTTGAGGAGCCGGCCGGTTGCCTCGACGATGTCGGCGGGGAGACCGAGGTTGCGGCAGACGACGTTGGCGTTCCCGCCGGGGAGGATCCCGAGGGACGTGTCGCTGCCGACCATCCCGTTGGCGACTTCGTTCATCGTCCCGTCCCCGCCGAACGCCACGACGAGGTCGACGCCGCTGCGGACCGCCTGGGAGGCGACCTCGGTGGCGTGACCCGGGGCAGCGGTGTCGACGACCTCGACGTGGAGGTCGGCCGAGAGCGCCTTGACGATCACCTCCTTGACGTGCTGGGAGGTGGCCACGGCGGCAGGGTTGGTGATGAGGACGGCTTCCTGCATAGGTTGCGATCCTATGCCCGTTCGGAGCAAAATCACACGCGGGCCCGCCGCCGGGGGGCGAGCCCGTCCATTTCACTAGACTCTCGGGCATGGTCCGGCTGCTGTGGCTGGCAAGCAAACGCGACGACCCTGAGGAGTCGTTTCCTCCGCTCGCGGGCATCCGGCCGGCCCCCGAGCCCATGGCCTTCGGCTCGGCCAGCCCCGAGATGCTTACCCGTCGGCTGCCCGATGTCATCCTCGTCGATGCCCGCGGCCGTGCCGAGGAGGCCGCCTCGGTCATCCAGAAACTCCGCAACGACACCGAGGGGGCGTTCCTTGTCGTGCTGCTGCCGGCCGACCTCGGCACGTTCGACTGGGGCTGCGGGGCTGCCGACTTCGTCGTGGAGGGGTGCTCGGCGGAGGAGGTCATGACCCGGATCGCCCAGATCGCCTCGCCGACCGAGATCGACCCTGCCGACCTGATCCGGCGGGGCCCGATCTCCATCGACCGTGAGCGGTTCGAGGTCCGGGTCCGGGGGGATCGCCTGGATCTGACGTTCAAGGAGTTCGAGCTTCTCGCCTACCTGGCGGCCCGGCCGCGGCGGGTGTGTTCACGCAGCGCCCTGCTCCGGGAGGTGTGGGGCTACGACTTCTTCGGCGGCACGAGGACCGTGGACGTCCACATCCGGCGGCTGCGGGCCAAGCTGGGGCCGGAGGCGCACGTCATCGAGACCGTCCGGAACGTGGGCTACCGCCTGTCGCTGTAGGGCCGGTTTTCGGTTTCTTTGTCCCCGAGGCGGTGTGTGGGACGCCGCCTGGGGGCTAAAGAACGTCCGGGGAGTCCTGGGTCACCGTGAGGGGGCCGAAGCCTGCCTCCTCCAGGGGCCCTTCCAGGTCGGGGTCGCCCACGGCGACGATCGCGATCCGCTCGGGGCGGAGGTGTTCGGTGGCCGCCTGGCTGGCCTCCTCGACCGTGACCGCCTGCATGGCGGCGCGGTAGGTCTGGTAGTAGTCGTCCGGCAGGCCGTAGACGACCATCCGGGAGATGGCCTGGGAGATCGCCTCGGGCGTCTCGAAGGCGAGCGGGAAGATGCCCACCAGGTAGTCCTTGGCGAAGGCCAGTTCCTCGGGGGTGACCCCCTCGGCATGCAGCCGCCGGATCTCGGTGAGGGTGTCGTCGATGGCCTCGACCGTCACGCCCGTGGCCACCGCGGTCGCCGCCCCGAACGGCCCCGCGTTCCGTCGGAAGTCGAACCAGGCGCGGGCGCCGTACGTGTAGCCCTTCTCCTCCCGCAGCTTGAGGTTGAGGCGTGAGGTGAAGAGGCCGCCCAGGATCGACACCATCAGGGTCGTGGGAAGGAAGTCGGGGACGAGGCGGGGCACCCCGACGTGGCCCACGATGATCGACGACTGGACGGCGCCGGGCCGGTGGACGAGGTTCACCGACGTGGCGGTCAGGGCTTCGGCCACCGGCGGCGTTGCGGGAGCGGGAGCGCCGCCCTTCCAGGCGCCGAAGAGGCGATCGGCCACGGCAGCCGCGTCGAAGCCCTCCAGGTCCCCGGCCACGATCAGCGTGGCGTCCTGCGGGCCTGCGTACCGGCGGAAGTGGGCCTCGATGGCATCGCGATCCAGCCGGCTCACCGTGGCAGCCGATCCTCCCGAAGGCCGCGAGAAGGGCGACTCAGGCGTGTAGATCGTGTTCACGAAGGCCATGTGGGCACGCTGGTTGGGGTCGGCATACTCCTGCTTGATGTCGTTCAGGCGCTCCGACTTGAGGCGGGCGACCTCGTTGGGGGGGAATGTCGGGTGCAGGACCGCGTCCGATAGGAGAGCAAGGGCCGGCTCCAGGCGCGAGACCGGCACGACGACGCTGCCCTGGATCGAGTCCCAGCCGGCATCGACGCTGATGTCCGCCCCCAGTTGCTCGGTTGCCTCGGCAAAGGCAGCGGCGTCCATCGACTCCGTGCCCTCGGTGACCGTGCGGGCGGCGAGGGTCGCGGCACCGGCAAGTTCCGCGGGTTCCCGGGAGATGCCGCCCTCCATGACAAGCCTTGCCGAGCCCACCCTGCGGCCTGGGAGGTGGCAGGCGATGACCCGGAGACCGGAGTCGACCTGGGTGCGGGTGAAAGTTGGGAAGTGGTAGGGCCGGGGAACGCCGGGGGCGGGACGGGTCGAGGCGGGTGCGGTCACGCTGCGTCCTCGGGCACGTAGCTCAGGACCACACGGTTCTCGGGGACGAGGATGGCCTCGGTCGCCTCGCGGACCTGCTCGGAGGTGACGGCGAGCAGGCTGGGCAGGCGGTGGTTCGTGAGACCGGGGTCGTCGAAGAGGGTCGCGTACATCGAGAGCCGGTCGGCCCGCTCCGAGACCCGCTGGAATGCCTCCAGCTCCTCCCGCTCGATGGTGGCCCGGGCGCGGGTCATCTCATCGTCGGTCGGCGGGTTCTTGACGAGGTCGGCGATGCCCTCGTGGTATGCCTCCTCCAGGGCCTCCAGCCCTTCCTCGGTGCGGGCGGTCGCCCACCCCATCGCCAGGGCGGCACCGCCCACCCATTCATAGGCACCGATGCCGACGTCCTGGGCCAGTTCCTTGCCACGGACCAGGTCACCGTAGAGGCGGCTCCCCTTGCCCTGGGCGAGGACGACGGTGGCCATCGACAGTGCGTCGAACTCGGGGGTGCCGAGCGGCGGGCTGCGGTAGCCGATATAGAGGCGGGACATCGGCACCCGGTCGGGAACCGTCTGGCGGACCTCGGCCCCCATAAGAGGCGGCAGGCTCCCGTCCGGGGGCGCCGGGATGTTGGGGTTGGCCGGGATCGAGCCGAAGTGCTTCTCGACCCAGCCCCGGGCGACGTCCGGCTCGAAGTCCCCGACGATCGACAGCACTGCGTTGTTGGGGGCGTAGTAGGTGCGGAAAAACGCCCGGACGTCCTCGAGGGAGGCGGCGTCCAGGTCTTCCATCGAGCCGATCGTGGAGTGGTGGTAGGGGTGACCTTTGGGGAACACGGCCGCCTGGAGCTTCTCCGACGAGCTGCCGTAGGGCCGGTTGTCGTAGCTCTGGCGCTTCTCGTTCTTGACGACCTCCCGCTGGTTGTCGAGGGTTTCCTGGCCCAGGGCGTCGAGGAGGGTGCCCATGCGGTCGGCCTCCAGCCACAGGACGAGCTCCAGATGGTGGCTGGGGACGGTCTCGAAGTAGTTGGTGCGGTCGACCCAGGTGGTGCCGTTGAAGTTGCCGCCATGGTCGCGCAGGACCTTGGGCACGTCGGGATGTTTGGGGGTGCCCTTGAAGAGCATGTGCTCGAGCAGGTGGGCCATGCCGGTCTCGCCGTAACCCTCGTGGCGCGAGCCGACGAGCACGGTCATGTTCACCGTGACCTTCGGCGTCGAGGGGTCGGGGAAGAGCAGGAACCGGAGGCCGTTGTCGAGGCGGTACTCGGTGATCCCCTCGACGGTGGCGGCCTTCTTCGGCGGCCCCGAGTCCGCCAGGGCGGCGGGCGTGGCGGCCGCCGCGGCGAGCAAGAGGGCGAGGCATGGTGCGGGGTGCAGTCGCAGTCGCGGCATGAAAC
>DASPZW010000085.1:0-2075 GCA_035636055.1 Actinomycetota bacterium | reverse complement strand
GATCCTCGGCCTGGTGCTCGGCATCGCCCTGGGCGCCGCCTTTGTCTCGACCATCGCCGGCACGGGGGGCGCCGTCACGCAGGTGGTCATCCCGGTGGCGACGATCGTCGAGGTGCTGGTGGTCGTCTTCATCTTCGCCATCCTGGCGGCGCTGATCCCCGCCCACCGGGCATCCAAGCTCGACGTCCTGAAGGCCATCACCTCCGTCTGAGCCCGGCAACGGGGCCCGGCAAGGGGCCCGGCGGCGGTCGGGCGGATACTTACTCCGTGACCACCGAAGCCGCCGTGCTGGTGCGCGCCGTTCGCACCGCGGGGCGGCAGGTCCCGGTCGTCCTGCCCCCACCGCCAGACCCCCGCCTCCACCTGGCGGCCGTGGGGATGGTGGCGGCGATCTGGGTCACGTTCGCCGCCTGCACCGGACTCCTGGCCGCCACGGGCCACTGCATGACAGCCCGGTGGCATGTCGGGCAGGTGTGCGGGGGGTCGTTCTGGTCGGTCCTGGCGCTGTCGCCCGAGATCCTGCTCTTCATGTTCTTCATGATCACGGACCCCAAGACGACGCCCGATGGCCGGCGTCCCCGAGCCTTGTACGGGGCGTCGGTGGCCTTCCTCTCGGCGCTGCTCGTGGCGCCGGCCAGGACGGAGTTCTCCACCAAGTTCGGGGTGCTGGCGGGCCCGGTCGTGGTCTGCGCCGGATCGCCGTGAACGGCGCGAAGAGCGGGGTCCCCTACGCGCGCACCTTCGTCATCGTCTTTTCCGGTGGCCACTACGCGATTGCCGCCGAGCGGGCTTCGTAGCATTCGGAGCAAGCAGGAGAACGGCTCAGACCTGCGACAGCACCTTCTCCATGAGGACCCCGACGGGAGCGAGGGCCGTCGGAGCGGTGATGAGGACCTCGACGTCGCCCTTCCGTGCGACCAGTGTGCTGACGCCGATGGTGCCCGCCGCACCCTGAAGGAGCGAGGAGTAGGCCTCGTCTCCGTAGCCGCTGACGTCGGTGGTCGCCTGCCCGTTGGAGTTGAATCCGGCCTTGCCGCTTGCGAAGATGGCCGGGTCCTCGCCGGTTTGGAACCGCACGATGACGGTCTTCAACGGAGTCCCGCCCGAATACGTGCAGACAGTGAGCGGGTTGGTGCCGTTGACCTGGGGAGCCGTCACTGCCATCCCCAGCGCGGCGTTGACCTCGGCGGCGGACACGATGTTGCAGGTCGCCGACGAGTGGGTGCGGGTTGGGCTGGGACTCGACGCCAGGGAGGTCGCCGCCGGTGCGGACGTCGGGGAGCTCGCGGACCCACGGTGCGACACGGAGGCCTTCTTGCCGCAAGCACCGAGCGCGACCGCCACCACCATCACGATCACGGCCCCTCGCCTCGGAGGCATTGTGCAAGCAGTGTAGTCAGACGTGCGTGCGGACATCCGCTCACTCAGCTCCGGGCGCACGCCGTCAGCGCCTGCAGGAGTTCGAGGGCGTCACAGATGCCGCGGCCGCCCTCCAGCACGAGCTCGGCGAGCAGCTTGCCGTGGAAGAGCTGGCTCGTCGCGACGATGCCGTCGCCCTCGGCCGCCACGTCGATGGCGTAGGCGGCGAGGGGGAGGCCGCAGCGGATCGACAGCGCCCCGCCGGCGCCCGCCGCCTCGTCGGCCGTGCCGGGAAGCATCTCGGCCCGCCGGGAGGCCTCCGGCCGGAAGAGGCGCCGCACCGTCAGCCCGGATCTGAGCGTGCCCATCGCGGCCGGCACTGCCTCGACGCCACCGCCCCTGGCGGCGAGGCGGACCCGCATCTCGGAGACGTAGCGGGGGTCTCGGAGGGACACCTGCACACCGAGCACCGCCGGCAAGGGGAGCTCCAGCTCGCCGATGCGGCCGCCACCGAACTGCTGGATGACGGCGACGCCGGTGTCGGTGGCCTCGACCCCTACGACGACGGACGCGTGGGGGTGGCCGAGGAGGGCAGCGAGGAGAACGGGGAGCTGGCCGTCGACGTCATCGGGGGCTTGGACGCCCGAAACGACGAGGTCGTAGGGCTGGGTCCGGATCCACGAGGCGATCAGCTCGGCTCGCCGGTGGGAGTCGAT
>DASPZW010000084.1:0-7673 GCA_035636055.1 Actinomycetota bacterium | reverse complement strand
CGTCAGGGCAGCTGCCGGCTGGGTCGTCTTCGCATAGGAGGCTGCGGCGGCGAGTGCGAGGGCCAGCGTTGAGAGCGCGACGAGCATCGAAAGCGTCACGTAGCGGCTGGAAAGGGACTGGGACACGCCAAGATTCACACGACCGAGATCGGTAAGGACGGCGCCGAACATGGCGTAGAGACCAAGACCGATCCAGGCTGCGCACCGTCGAAGGGGCTCTGGATGGTGAAGCGCCAAATAGGCGGATGACGCGGCAAAGACGGCGCAGATCGCAAGGCCTGCGACAACGGCGGTACCTACCTGTTGCGCAACGGGGGCGCCGAGATAGGCAAGGAGATAGCCGACGAAGGTCACTGGGTGCTTGAGTGCAAAGGGGACCCCTCCCCCGCCTCCGGGGCGGTAGTTGTGCAGGTAGAGGGTGACAGTGGTCGCGCCGACGATGATCCAGATCGGCAGGCCCCGACGCAGTTGTGTGCGAAGCGCGAAGACAACGACGAGCGCTACCCAGGCGCACAGCCCCGACGCCAGAGAGAAGCTGGCCACGACGGCCGCCGCTGCGGCGCAGGTGACCCCGAGCCAGGCGGGCAGGCGGTCGGGCCACTCGGACAGGATCACTGCTGCCGAGATCGCCGCCAGGTTGCTCAGGAACCAGGCGATCTGCCAACCCCAGAGCCAGTTCTCCCACTGCTGGGGCGAGAAGATCATCCAAGAGAAGAAGATGGCGGCGACGGCGTAGGCCCCCCATCCAAGCGCTGCTCCCCGGCGTCCAAGCGTGCGGTGCAGGAGGAAGGCCAGGGCCATCAGGATCATCGTCGCCAGGATCAGATTGAGGACCACCTCAGCCCGCATGTTCCAGTGGGTGAACCGGGCCATCCTCAGCATGATGAGCTCAGGAAAGAAGGATCGATGCTCGTTGTGCTGCGCCCAGAGATCAGCCAACCCGAGGGTGCCTGTGGCCTGCTTCTGGAGCAGGGGGATGAGATCCCACTCATCCGAAAACGGGACGCTGACGCTGAGCCTGACGACCAGGGAGGTCATCCAGGCGACAGGGGCGACGCAGGCCGCAACAACGAGGACATTGCGCGCCTGACTGGACCTCAGAAATGCTCGCAGCGCGGGTGCTCCGTCAGGTTTGGTGGGTTGGCTCACGAAGATGCTACACGTCGTCCTTCATGGGTCCGCCCCTCGGCTCACGGAATGGCTACGCGCATCCAGGGCCCATCCAGGGCACGTAGAATCAGCCGATCATGACGCTGGAGGGGTTCGGGGCGGCCGAGCGGGCTCGCCTCGCGGAGGCCGACGCCGGGCTGCGGTGGCGGCGGTGGGGGCCGTACCTCGCCGAGCGGGCTTGGGGGACGGTCCGGGAGGACTACAGCGCTGACGGCAACGCCTGGGCGTGGTTCCCCCATGACCATGCCCGCTCCCGCACCTACCGCTGGAACGAGGACGGCATGGCCGGCATCTGCGACGACCACCAGTTCCTCTGCCTCTCGCTCGCCCTCTGGAACGGCGCCGACCCCATCATGAAGGAGCGCATGTTCGGCCTCTCCGGCCCGGAGGGCAACCACGGCGAGGATGCCAAGGAGTACTGGTTCTTCCTCGACTCGACGCCCACCCATTCGTGGATGCGGTGGCGCTACCTCTACCCGCAAGCCGCCTTCCCCTACGGCGACCTCGTCGAAGGCAACGCCCGGCGCTCCCGGCTCGATCCGGAGTACGAGTTGCTCGACACCGGTGTCTTCGACGGGGCCTACTGGGAGGTGACCGTGGACGTCGCCAAGGCGGACCCCGAGGATCTGTGCGTCCGAGTTCGGGCGCGCAATGCCGGCCCGGCCCCGGCGACGCTGCACATCGTCCCGACCCTCTGGCTGCGCAACACCTGGGGCTGGGGCCGGGACCCGCGGCGGGCCACCCTGACCGGGGACCAGGGCCGCTCCCTCGTGGTGCTGCGCGGCCACTCCCTGCTCGGCGACCGGGTGCTGGCTACGGCGGGAGCTCCCCGCCTGCTGCTGTGCGACAACGAGACCAATGCTGTCCGGATCTGGGGGGTGGCGGAGTCGCCGCCATTCCCGAAGGACGGCATCCACGACCACATCGTGCACGGCTCGGCCACGGTCAACCCAGCCCTGGTCGGCACGAAGGCCGGCCTCTGGTACCAGGAGGAAGTCGCCGGTTGGGGCACGGCGGAGGTGCGCCTGCGGCTGGCCCCGTGGACCGGGGTGGCCCCCGACGTCGGTGCTGGATGGAGCCAGGTGATGGCGGACCGGGAAGCCGAGGCCGACGACTGGCACCGCTGCCTGGTGGGCCGGGCGCCTGGTGGGCTCGACACGGCGGACGCCGCGGTCCTGCGCCAGGCGGCCGCCGGCCTGCTGTGGTCGAAGCAGTTCTTCCACCTCGACGTCACCCACTGGCTCGACGGGGACCCGGCGTCGGCGCCCCCGCCGCCCGACCGGGGGTCGATCCGCAACGGGGCGTGGCGCCACCTGTCCAACGCCGACGTCATCTCGATGCCGGACACCTGGGAGTACCCCTGGTACGCATCCTGGGACCTTGCCTTCCAGTGCATCGCCCTGGCGCACCTCGACCCGACCTTCGCCAAGGACCAGCTCACGATGCTGTGCCGGGAGTGGTTCATGCATCCCAACGGCCAGCTGCCCGCCTACGAGTGGGACTTCGGCGACGTGAACCCCCCGGTTCTTGCCTACGCGGCGCTGCGCGTCTGGACGATCGACGGGCGCCGGGACCACGACTTCCTGGAGCGGATCCTCCACAAGCTCGTCATCAACTTCACGTGGTGGGTGAACCGGGAGGACCCGACAGGAACCAACATCTTCGAGGGAGGCTTCCTCGGGCTGGACAACATTGCCCCCTTCGACCGCTCGAAGCTTCCGCCCGGTACGTCGCTCGGCCAGAGTGACGGAACGGGGTGGATGGCGTTCTACGCGCTCACGCTCCTCGGCCTCTCCCTTGCCCTGGCCGCCAACGACTCGACGTACGAGGACCTCGCCACCAAGTTCTACGAGCATTTCGCCTACATCGCAGTGGCCATGGATGAGCGGGGCCTGTGGGACGAGGGCGACGGATTCTTCTACGACATCCTGCACCACCCCGACGGCACCACCGAGCCGGTCCGGGTGCGGTCGATGGTGGGTCTGATCCCTCTCTTCGCCGTCGGTGTGATCGAGCCCGAGATCCTCGAGCGACTTCCCGGCTTCCGGTCCCGCATGGACTGGTTCGAGCGGCACCGGCCGCGCTACAACCAGGTCTGCGCCCACTCCCAGGAGCCCGGTCAGCGGGACCGCCGGCTGCTGTCGATCGTGTCGCCGGAGCGACTCGTGCGGATCCTGCGGCGGCTGCTCGACCAGGAGGAGTTCCTGTCCCCGCACGGCATCCGGGCGCTGTCACGACGCTATCTCGAACAGCCGTACACCGTGCGCCTCGGCGAGGCGACGGCCCGGGTGGCCTACGAACCGGGGGAGTCGCAGACGGGGCTCTTCGGCGGCAACTCCAACTGGCGGGGACCGGTGTGGTTCCCGGTCAACCACCTGATCACCGGCGCACTGGAGCAGTTCCACTCCTTCACCGGGCCCTCCTTCACCGTCGAGTTCCCGACGGGGTCGGGCAACCGTGCGACGCTGGCGGAGGTCGCCCGCGACCTCTCCCGGCGCCTTGCGGGCATCTTCCGCGAGGGCCAAGATGGTCACCGGCCGGTCCACGGGGGGGCCGCCCGCTTCGACGAGGACCCCGACTGGCACAACCTGATCCCGTTCCATGAATGCTTCCATGGCGACACGGGGGCCGGGCTGGGGGCCTCCCACCAGACCGGCTGGACCGGGCTTGTGGTCGACCTGCTCCTCAGGCCACCCTGCAACCCCGACGACTGAGCCGAGAGGAGACAGGGCATGGAGAAGCAGAATGCAGCGTCGCCCAGGACGCTCGCCTTCGATATCGGCGGCACCGGCCTCAAGGCCTCCGTCATCGACGGGGAAGGCACGATGCTGGTCGACCGGGTGCGGGTGCCGACCCCGTACCCGCTGTCGCCGGAGGACCTGGTCGCCGCGCTCGTGGCCCTCGCCGCACCGCTGCCCGCCTACGACCGCATCTCTGCCGGGTTCCCGGGCATGGTGCGGGGTGGGCGGGTCCTCTCCTCACCGCACTTCGTCACCGCCAAAGGACCGGGTACGAAGATCGTTCCGAAGCTGGTCGAAGCCTGGAAGGACTTCGATCTCGCCGGGGCGCTGACGGAGCGCCTCGGGCGCCCGGCAAGGGTCGTCAACGATGCAGACCTGCAGGGCGGCGCCGTCGTGAAAGGGAAGGGCCTCGAGGTCGTCATCACGCTCGGCACCGGGATGGGCACGGCGGTGTTCCAGGACGGTCGCCTGGCCCCCCACATGGAGCTTGCCCACCACGTGTTCCGCAAGGGCGAGACCTACGACGAGCAGGTGGGCGAGGATGCCCGCAAGCGCATCGGCAACAAGAAGTGGAGCAAGCGGGTGGCCCAGGCGGTGGCGGACATCGACGCCCTGCTGTACTACGACCACCTCTACGTGGGCGGGGGCAACGCCGTGCACCTCGCGATCGACCTGGGGCCGAAGGCGACGATCGTCGACAACTCCGCCGGCATCACCGGGGGCCTCAGGGTCTGGGACCCGGCGAAGCCGGCCCCCGCCGGCGAGGCCGCCCCGGGCTAGCCAATCGGTAGCTGCACGGACCGGGGTCGTCAGAGGTGTGGTAAAAAAGGGCTGTTATACGTACCAAATCTTCCACACCTGTTCAGCATGGCTGAGGAGGGTGGCGAGGCCGGGTCAGGGTCGTTCGCCTCGGAGGTAGGTCAGGACGGCCAGCACGCGACGGTTGTCTTCGGGGCAGGGGAACAGTGCCCACGACCACGGGATGGTGCTCGTGGCCGCCGCCGGCAACCACGACTTCGAGGGTCTGGACTACCCGGCGAGCGACCCCCTGGTGATCGCGGTCGGGGCCTCGAACCAGAACGACCGGCGGGCCTGCCCTCCCGCCGACGAGTGCGGGGGCAGCCAGTACGGGCCGGGCCTCAGCGTGGTCGCTCCGGGCATCCAATGCTGGGTGGCCAACATGACCGGCAACGGCGGCGGGTTCAACGACAACGGCGGCCAGGCCCGCCAACGGAGCTGCAAGGACTACCCGGCCCCGACGGGTGGTGCCGCCGGCAAGTACTACGGGCTCTTCAACGGGACCTCCGCTGCGACCCCATACGTTGCCGGCCTGGCGGCGCTGATCCGCTCGGCGTATCCGGCGATGAGCAACGACCTCGTCCGCCGTGTGATCGAGGAAAGCGCCGACAAGGTCCCGGGCTACGACTACGCTCAGAACCAATGCCTGCCGGCCCGAGGCTGGCACAAGGAGGTGGGCCACGGCCGCATCAACGTGGCGGCGGCCCTGCAGTACGCCGGCAATCTCGTCTGAACGGACGGGAGGCCAGCCCGAAGACCGATCTTTGAGTACAAACCGGTGTAGAGCAGCAGTTTTTACTCAAAGTTCATATGACCTGACGCGCACCCCGATGGGCTTGGTGAGGGGGCCGCCGCCGGTGGAGCCGACAACGAAGAAGGACACGTTGCCGGGCTTTCTCTCGATCCCCAGCCCCTTGAGAACGCTGTCGTCAAGGGGTCGTCAAGAAACCGGTGCCGTGCGTCAAGGACGCATGAAGGACCTTTCGGGCGGTCCGCGGGGGGCGGATAGTAGGAAGCGGGCAACCCTCGGGGCCCCCGAAAAGCACCCAAGCGGAAGGGGTGGAAGCAGTGGCCGATCTTCTCTACGTCGGCATCATGGTGGCATTCTTCGCTCTCGCAGCGGCCTTCGTGGCGGCGTGTGAGCGGCTCGTCGGGTCCAGCTCCTCCTACGAGGAAGATGCCGCCCAGCCCCCCGCCGCGGCACCGCAGGAGACTGCGGCGTGAGCGACAACGTCATCGGCCTCATCCTGGCGGTGCTGCTCGTCGGCTACCTGGTCTTCGCGCTCGTCTTCCCCGAGAGGCTGTAGGTGTCCGCAACGGCGTGGGGGCAGCTTGTCGCCCTCGTCGTGGCCCTGGCGGTCTGGGCGCCGCTGCTCGGCCGCTACCTTGCCAAGGTGTACGGGGGCGGCAGGGCGCCGGGCGACCGTGTCTTCGGACCGGTGGAGCGCCTCATCTACCGGGCCTGCGGCATCGACGCCGAGGGCGAGCAGCACTGGAAGGTCTACGCCTACTCACTGCTGGCATTCAGCTTCGTGTCCCTGCTCCTGCTGTACGCGCAGATCCGCCTGCAGGGCCACCTGCCCCTCAACCCGGACCATTTCAAAGGAATGCCGCCGGGTCTCGCCTTCAACACCGCGGTTAGCTTCCTGACGAACACCAACTGGCAGAACTATGCGGGGGAATCCACGGCCGCCCAACTGACCCAGATGGCGGGCCTCGCCTTCCACAACTTCGTGTCGGCTGCGGCCGGCGCCGCCGTGGGGGTGGCCCTCATCCGGGGCCTGACCCGGAGGCGCACCGGCACCCTCGGCAACTTCTGGGTCGACCTGACCCGCACCTGCACCCGGCTGTTGCTGCCCATCGCCATCCTCGGCGCATTGTTTTTCGTGAGCCAGGGCGTGGTCCAGAACTTCTCCGCCGCCCGGACGTACACCACGGTCCAGGGCGCGACCCAGACGATCCCCGGCGGGCCCGTCGCCAGCCAGGAGATCATCAAGGAGGCCGGCCAGAACGGCGGCGGTCCCTACAACGCCAACTCGGCCCACCCCTTCGAGAACCCGAACCCCGGGACCAATGCGGTGCAGATCTTCCTGATCCTGCTCATCCCCTTCGCCTTCCCCTTCGCCTACGGGCGGATGGTGGGCGATCGCAAGCAGGGCTACGTCATCGTCGCCACGATGCTGGTGCTGTGGCTGGGCACCAGCGTGGCCGTCATAGCCCTCGAGTCCGCAGGCAACCCGAAACTCGCCGTGGTGGGCGCGGACCAGCGGATCACCGCGACCCAATCGGGGGGAAACATGGAGGGCAAGGAGACGCGCTTCGGCTCCGCCTCCTGCGGGCTGTTCGCGGGCAGCACGACCGGCACCTCGACGGGGGCGGTCAACTGCGCCCACGACAGCCTTACCCCCCTCGGCGGGGCGACGGCCCTCCTCAACATCATGTTCGGGGAGGTCGATCCCGGCGGCACCGGCTCCGGGCTCTACGGGATGCTGATCTTCGCCCTGCTCGCCGTGTTCATCGCCGGGCTCATGGTCGGCCGCACGCCGGAGTACCTGGGCAAGAAGATCCAGGCCGCCGAGATGAAGCTGGTCGTGGTCTACATCCTGGCGGTGCCGCTGGTCATCCTCTCGTTCAGCGCCGCGTCGGTGCTCCTGAAGGCGGCGCTCGGATCGCTCGGCAATCCCGGCCCGCACGGGCTGAGCGAGGTGGTCTATGCCTTCACCTCGCAGGCCAACAACAACGGGTCCGCCTTCGCCGGGATCAACGCGAACACCACCTGGTACATCGTCACCGGCGGCATCTCCATGCTCGTGGGCCGGTTCTTCCTGATGATCCCGGTGCTGGCGAGCGCCGGGTCGCTTGCCCGCAAGCAGCCGCTGCCACCCTCGGCCGGGACCTTCCCGACCGCGAGCATGCTGTTCTTCGGGCTGCTGCTCGGCGTGGTGGTCCTCGTCGTCGGGCTGA
>DASPZW010000083.1:0-3976 GCA_035636055.1 Actinomycetota bacterium | reverse complement strand
AGCTTAGCGGCCCGCATCCACAAGCTGGCGACGCGGGATGCCGAGCGTTGCGATGAGCGCCTCCACCATGTCCCCGTCGAGCTGCGTGCCGGCCACCCGGCGCAGCTCTCGCGCGGCCGCTTCGAGGGTGCGGCCAGGGCGGTAGGGCCGGTCCGACACCAGCGCGTCGTAGGTGTCGGCCACCGAGACCAGGCGAGTCATCCACGGAAGGGTGGGCGATGCGTCCACCCGGTCGTGGTGATGGGCGACGACGTGGGTGATCGCCGGCGGCACGAAGGTCCCGACGATCCGGGCACCACGTGCCGCGTGCGCCTCCATGATCCGGGTCTCCGCCTCGGTGAGGGCGTCCGGCTTGGTGATGAGGGCCGTCGGCACCGTCAGCTTCCCGACGTCGTGGAGCAGCCCGGCGAGGCCGGCTGCCTCGCACTGCGCCGGCGGGGCGTCGAGGCGGACTGCGATCGCCACCGCGAGGCGGGACACCCGCCAGGAGTGACGGAACGTGCCCCGGTCGTGCTCGCCGAGGAGCGACGTGATCTGCGCAACTGGAGTTTCCATACTTAGTTAGATACGGCTGCGGGCGAAGTGATACACCGGGAAGGAGATGGGAGGGCGGGAGCAGCGGTTCGTGTTCGGGGAGGTCGCCGACCTGTACGACCGTTCCCGTCCGGGCTATCCGGAGCCCCTCGTCGACGACGTGCTGGCGTACTGTGGCCGGCGGTCGCCGAGGGTGCTGGAGGTGGGGGCCGGGACCGGGAACCTGGCGCGCGCTAGACGTACGTAAAGGTCGTGCTTGCGGAGCTGGTCGGGGTCGTCACCACCACCGAGACGGCGCCGGCGGCGTGGGCGGGAGTCAGGAACATGACGCTGCCGGCTGTGGCGGCACAGGCGACCGCCGTACGGTCGATCGTGCACGTCGATCCGGCCAGGTTGGTACCGGTAATCGTCACGGCCGTGCCGCCCAGGGCGGGCCCGGTGGCCGGCATGATGGTGGCGATGGTTGGCGGCGGCACCGGATAGGTGTACGTCACAGCGTTGCTGGTCCCCGCCGGGGAGCTCACGGTCACCTGGACGGATCCGGAGCCAGGGGGCGCCGTCACGTTGATCGAGTTGTCGGATGCGCTCGGCGACCCGATGGTCGTCGAGCCCCACCTCACGGTGCCTCCCGTAAGCCCCGAGCCGCTGATGGTCACCGGCGTCCCGGGCGGCCCACTGGAGGGGCTGAGGGCAATGATGGGCCTGGGATAGGTGAACGATGCGACGCAGCAGTCGCTGTGGCCCGCGAGGTTCAGGACCTGGAGATCCACGTTCGACCCGGAGGGTGCCGGGGCGACCGCCGTGATCTGGGTGTCGCTGTTGACCGTGAAGCTCTTCGCCGGCGTGTTGCCGAAGTTGACGCCGGTGGCACCGGTGAAATTGATGCCGTTGATCGTCACCGGCGTGCCCGCCGGCCCGGAGCTCCCGCTGGCCCCCGTGATGCCGGGCCCGTAGTCGAACTGCTGGTCGTTGGGTGCCGCCTGGGACGAACCGACGGGCGTGGTGACGAACACGTCGACCTCCTGGATGCCGTAGTAGGCAGGCGAGACGGCGGTGATGTGCGAGTCGTCGACGACCGTGAAGCTCTGCGCCGGGTGACCCTTGCCAAACTCAACCCCGCCCGGCCCCATCAGGTTGGCCCCGGTGAAGTTGGACCCGGCGATGTGGACGACCGTTCCTCCACCGATCGGACCGAAGAGCGTGTCGAGTGTGGCGATACCCGGCCCCACGTAGGTGAAGGAAGGGCCGCTGGTGTTCCTGCCGCCGGGGCCCTGCACCCACACCGGCACGGTTCCCGTGCCCGCGGGCACCGTCACCACGATCTGGGTCCCGGCCGAGGATGCGGTCACGCCCGAGGAGGGCTGGGAGGTCGAGTTGACGCTCACCCCTGACGCTTGGTTGTTGCCGAACCAGACCTGAGGCGAACCGCCGAAGTTGGACCCGTTGATGGTCACCTGGATGCCGGCGGAGCCCGACGACGGGCTGACGCTGCCCACCACTGCCGCTCCGGGCGGGGGAGGCGGCGGCGGGGTCGTCGGGCCGGGGTTCGGGGTGGGTCCGGGGTTCGGGTGGCCGATCGGCTGGTTCGATGGGCCCACGTTGATCACGGTCGTCGGCGTGGTGGTCTTGGTGCCGTCCGAAGACTTGGTCGTCGGTGCGACCAGGACGCCGCCGCTCCCGGTGCCCGTGCCCTTCCCCTTGCCCGCGGCGAGGGGGAAGTAGAGCGGGGGAAGGCTGGTCCCCGTCCCCCCGGCGCTCGGCGAGGGCACCGGGGACCCGGCCGGCGTCTCGCTGCCGTCCACGATCGGGGTGGGCCTGTCCGTCTGGTCCGGCGTGGTCGACGGCGACGTCTTCACGATCGACTGGTTGTACTTCGAGGCGAGCACGTGCGTGCCCGCGGTGCTGGACATCACGCCGAGCCACCCGGCACCCGCCACGGCGATCGCCGTGACCGCAGCGGCCGCGGGGGCTGCCGATCCGTGCAACAGGTGCTCCGCCCTCCGGAACAGGGCGCTGACGGGGGCCAGCCCGAGCAGGGCGCCGCCGAAGGGGACCTTGGCCTTCTCGACCTCGATGAGGGCCTCGACGAGGTCGGCGTCCAACTGGGTCCCGGCGACGGCTCGCAACTCCATGAAGGCCTCTTCGCGCGAGCGCCCCGGCCGGTAGGCCCGGTCGGAGATGAGGGCGTCGTAGGTGTCGACCACGGGCACCAGGCGGGCGATGATCGGGAGCGCGTCGCCGTCGACCCCGTCGGGGTACCCGGCGCCGTCGACCCGCTCGTGGTGATGACGGACCGCATTGACGACGTCGGCACCGATGTAGGGGGCCACGAGGGCGGCGCCGATCGAGGGATGGCTGCGCACCAGCTCTGCCTCGTCGGGGTCGAGCGGGCCGGGCTTGTTCAGGATCGCCGGCGGGATCTCGAGCTTCCCGATGTCGTGCAGCAGGCCGGCGAGCCGGGACATCTCGCACTCGTCGGGGGAGAGTCCGATCTTCTGGCCGACCTCGACCGACAGGCGGGAAACCCGGCCCGAGTGCGCCCGGGTGTAGATGTCCCGACGGGCAAGTTCCCGGGACAGGTCGAGCAGTGCCCGCACCGAGTCCCGCGACGGCTGGGGCGGTGACTGCCGAAGGCTCTCGATGATGCTCTGGACGTTGCGGTGGGCGATCCGGTGGCGGATCCAGCGAAGGGGCAGGAAGTTGGCGGGGCCCGAACCGGGAAGTCCCATCCGGCGCCAGGCCGCCTCGACCAGGGCGGCGGCCCCCAGGCCGGCGAAGATCGCCTCGGCGATCGTCAGCGTGGCCGCGGCCAGCGCCGCGGTCTTGGACGCGTGCGGAACCCGCGGCGGGCCGAGCAGGATGGCGGCGGCGATGGCGGCGATCGCCGGGATTATGAGGCCACCCAGCGTGGCCACCAGGGTCAACCAGAAGGGATGCGGCGGCGGAGGTGTGACCTCTGCGAGCGTCCTACCCGGGGGCATACCCGTGTTGTCGTCTGGATGGAAATGAGTCATGGCTGCGGCCCCAACCGTAGCGGAGTAGTTGCCGAGTCTACCCGCATGTCCCATCGTCCACATCCCACTACTTGACAAATGACGTTAGAGTTCTCTCATAGCCCGCGTAACGTTCCAATTACGGAAGTCGCGGAGACGCGGGAAGTCACGCACGGAGGTGGAGGGCGTCCAGGTCGCCGCTGGGAGTGGTCGGTTTCGCGAACCGGACGCCGGGGGAAGTCCTCCGCTTATACTCGAAGTTGGAGCTGCACAAGTCCGGTCGGCCACGTTCCCGCCACGTCCCCCGTTGAGGGTTCGGCGATGGGGGCCATTACGATGAGGGCCAGATGGGGAGAGCGATGACGCAGCGTGCTCGAGGCTCGACGGCCTCGGGGAGGTCCACCGATCTACGGGATCCCGAGGTTGCCGACGCCGCGCAGCAGGCGCTC
>DASPZW010000082.1:0-2047 GCA_035636055.1 Actinomycetota bacterium | reverse complement strand
CGAATCCAGGACCTCGATGCGGAGCAGGCCGTCGTGGAGGCGTTGCATGGGGTCCAGGTCGGCGGTCGCGGCGGGCTGGCTCCAGGCGACGCTCAGCGTCGCCTCGGCGGGGATCACCGGCGCCTGGGTCACGACCCGGATCCGGTACCCCACTCTCGTCCGAGCTGCGGAGTCGACGGGAGCGATCGCCGGTTCGACGATGTCTGCCGGATCCTCTGCCGGCTGGATGTGCTCGGGGAACACATCCAGGTACACGAGCCACGGCGGCGAATTCGAGGCCGGGGGAGGCGGCGGAGGAGAGGGTGGTGGCGGGGGCGCCACGACCGGCGGTGGGGCCGGGGCGGGGCCTGGCGGGGACGAAGGGGGCGAGGGCGCGGGGGGCGTCGTGCCCCCGTTGGTGAGCGGGGGCGCCACGACGGGCGGCGTCGTACCGGGCGGCGGCTCCGACACGGGAGCGCTGGCGACGAATCCTGGGGAGGACATGCCAGACGGCTGTGCCGACCCTCCTGCCGGACTCGCAGTGCCTCCTGCCGCACTTCCGCCGGGCTGGGCGGACGCCGTTGAAGGCAGGGGGGGTGGTGGGAGGGCGGCGATGTGGTCCTGTGAGGCGTATGTGAAGTCGGCCGGGGCGTAGGCCTCCAGGCCCTCCACCCACATCCGTCCCGCCCCCAGCGAGAGGTCGATGATCTGGCCCTGGCTCACGATAGGGGTGACCATGAAGGCGTTCGAGCCGGCCGGCACGCCTGCCGGGCCGATCACGTCGAGCGCCTCGTGCTGAGCGGTCCTGGCGGTGGCGTCCAGGTTGAGGTTCCACTCGTGGTCGAGGAGAACCCGGCCCTGCTGCATCGGGGCGCCGGTCCAGCGTTCGGTGTTGCGCAGCGGCACCTTCGTGTAGTCGCCCAGCATCATTCCTCCCAGGGGGCCAGGGCCACCAGGGCATCGATGCCCAGGGGCACGAACTCGTGGATCCTGCGACGAAGGGCGGCAAGCCGTATCGCACGTCGGGCGTGGTGGTAGGCGCCGACCTCTCCCCCGTCGCCCGCTGCCGACAGCAGTGGCTGGTCGGAGGCCAGCTCGAGCGCGTAGTACCCGGCGGCCTCGAACGCAACCGATGAGAACGTGGGGGCGGGGAACGGCCCGCACCGGTAGGCCGGTGGCAGGGATCCCAGCTCCGGCGATGGCCCCAGGTAGCAGTGCCGCAGGCATCCCCGCTGGCGCTGGACCACCTGCAGCCCGTCGGCGAACAGGCAGTCGGTGGCCTCGATGGCATCGACCTGGACCTGCCCCGCAAACGTCACACCGCTGGCCTGCAGGTCCGGACCGAATCGGGCACCCGCCGTCGATGAGACGGCGGGACGGGGGGGCGGAGGGGGTCCACCGGAACCCGCCTCGTCGAGGCGGTGGCCACGACCGTCCACGAGGCAGTCCGTCATGATCACCGACGCTCCGAGGCCGGCCTGGATCGGCGCGAGCAGGCAGCGCTCCGCCACCAGGGCGGTCTCGACGGAGCCTCCCGATCCGCCGCTCAGCACCGACACGACAGCCCCACGGGTGGGATCGATGGTGACGTTGCGCAGCAGGAGCTTGCTCGTCGCCGGGCCGACGGTGAGGCTGCCGGAGACGTACAGGCCCTCGATGGAGAGCGTCCCACCCGGGAGGTCGATTGCAAGGTCCCCGACAAGCGTGGGGGTCGAGAGGAGTGACGCCACGATGCGCCAGCGGGGCAGGCCCGAGGTGATCGAGGTCGTGCCAGGTGGCACGGCGAGCCGGTCGGACGTCTCAAGACGGATCTCGACGTCGGGCCGGCTGGACCGGGGATCCGCCACAAGCTTGGACGACTGCTCGAGCGCCTGCGCGAGGGCGATCGCCCCGGCGAGCGTGTGCGAGAGCCCGGTCCCTCGGGAAGGGCGGGGTTGACCCGCACCACGATGCGGGCGGCGAGGTCGCCGCGGGTGGTGGCCGCCAGGGCTCCGATGCCTCCCGCCGCTGGACGGTGCCACACCGCGCGGAGCGGACCGGCGGCCCCGAGGTCATCCGGCAGCTCCAC
>DASPZW010000081.1:0-4406 GCA_035636055.1 Actinomycetota bacterium | reverse complement strand
CCATCCGGTGGGTTCGGTCCTCCGCCTGGCGCTCGACTGCGGGGTTCCACCACCTGTCGAAATGCACCACGTAGCTCGCGTCGGCCAGATTCAGACCTTGACCGCCGGCCCGCAACGAGAGGATCAGCAGCCGATGCCTGGCATCCCGGCGAAACCGGTGGAGCACCACCTCTCTCTCCTCGAGGTTCATGGCCCCGGTGTAGACGAGTGGCCGCCAGCGAGCGGTCCGGGCCTCGATGGCCGCCACGCCGTCGGCCCCCGCATACTGCGAGAACACGAGTGCCCGGTGGCCCTGGGCCGCAAGGTTTTGGAGGCGGCTCTCGAGGTCGTCGAGCTTGGCCGACTCCCCCGAGATTGGGCAGACGTTGCAGATCTGCTTCAGCCTGGTGATCAGTTCGAAAATGTGTGCCACGCGCACGTCCTTGCCGAGCGCCCTCAGTCGCACGATTCCTTCGCTCTCCGCCCGATCGTAGGTGCGCCGCTGCTCGCTGCCGAGCTCGAGGTCGACCGGCACGATCGTCTTGGGAGGGAGGTCCCGAAGAACGTCGACCTTGCGGCGGCGCAGTTGCAGCTCGACGTGGCGCGTTCGTAGAGCAGGGCCGGCAGAGAGGCGGTGTACTGGCTCGTCTCGAGCCCAGGGTGCGAGGAACTCGCAGATGGAGGCCAGGTCGTCGATGTCGTTCTCCAATGGCGTACCCGTGAGCGCCCAGGCCCGGCGGCGGGGGATCCGCTTGCAGGCCATCGCCGTTGCTGTGCCACGGTTCTTGATGCGCTGGGCCTCGTCCAGGACCACAACATCCCAGAGCCGGCCCAGCGGGCAGGCGGGGTGCGTGGTCAGATCGGCACGTACGGTCTCGTAGCCCGTTAGGTAGACATCGGCAGGGCGCCGCCACTGCCAGGCCCGATCGGACGCCGGACCACGGATCGTCGCCACCGCGAGCTCGGGCGCCCATTCCCGCAGCATCCGGCGCCACTGGGCGAGCAGACCCACGGGCGCGACGACGAGAGCTGCATGCAGATCGCCGACCTGCCACAGGCGGCCGAGGGCCACGACAGCCTGCACCGTCTTGCCGAGGCCCATGTCATCGGCCAGCAGCAGGGCCGGAGAGGTACCAAGCGCCCGAACACCGAGCTCCTGGAACGGTCGAAGGCGATTGGACCGAGGTGCTTCCCCCCGGACGGGAGGAGATGGGATGTCCCTCGGGTCGCGATCCGGGGGTTGCAGAATTGGCACCCGCCAGGGGACGGGCAGGGAGCCTGGGTCAGGGCTCGCTGTCGAGATCTGCGTCCTCCCGGTAATCCATGGCGATCTCCACAGTTTCGGTCTCCGGAACGAAGCCGGGGTCGAGCCGGATGAGGTCCCACTCGTTGATCCAGGCCCGGACATACTGCCGCATCCGGGTGGCGGCGAGGCGTTCCAGCCCGGCGACGTCGGGTGGGTCCCAGCCGAACGCGTCCGAGTGGATCTCCTTGAGGCGCCGGTACGTGCTATCGAGCTCGGCGTCGTCGGGGGGCTTGATCGCCACGAGCTCCCGGTCGATGATCCTCATCCCCACCTCCGCCTGCCCGGCGAGGAAGTCGTATTCAGGGCTCTGACGGGACCGCAGGCGTGCCGGGATCATGTCCGGGTCGCTCTTGGCGGCGAGCACGGCCGCCTCGAAGTCGTCGGTGATGGCCAGCAGGGCGGCCAGGGGAACACCAGGATCATTGTAGTTGCCCCGCACCCACCGGGCCAGCTCGGCATAGGACTTGGCCCGTTGCAACACCGAGTACCGTCCGATCAGCTCGACCTCATCGAAGAGAATGATCCAGCCGGCATAGCCGGCGGCTCGCATGAGCCGGGACACAAAGCGGAAGCGCTGGAGCGCTAGCTCCCGCTGGTTCACCGGCGGGAGCGGGTATGTAGCAGCCTCCCCCACCTCCTTCAGCCGCCGGCGAAGGTCCGGCACCCGGATGGGATCGCCAGCCCAGAAGCGCACGATCAGCTCGGCGAATTCCTCGTCGCCTGACCGCAGCCGCTCGAACAGGAAGAGGCTCGCAGCGAAGCGCTCGTTGAGCCCGCAGCCCGGCGAGTGCGCCCACTTGTACAGCTCCGAGTAGGCGGGTGAGTCGGTGCGCAGCGTCGCCGCGACCTCCGGAAGCGCCGAGCCCTGCTGGCCGGGAACGACCGCCGATTCAACGGCCGCCCGGAACACTTTGGCCGGGTCATGCAGGGGAGTCTCCTTGCTGACGACGACCTTGCTCACCACAAAGCCGTCGATGATCGCGAGGTGGGCCAGGTGCTCGAGGAGATGGCTCTTGCCCGAGCCGAAGCCCCCACCGACGAGCATGCCCCCGGGGTGGTGTCCCCCGGACGGCAGGGCGCGCAGGGCCGCCAGAATGGCCGTGAAGCGATCTTCGATCTCTGACTGGGCCGATCCCAGGGCTGCCACCGCCTCACGGCTGGGGACCCCTGATCTCAGTGCCTCGATGGCGCGCCGACGGGCGACGTGGGGATCCAGGATCGTTGCGCTCATGCGGTTTCTCTGGACTTCCAGCTCATGGTTGAGGATCCTCGCTGGGGGCTCATGGCGTGGTGCTCACGCGGACGAGGGCAGCGTAGGGGTTGGAGCGCCGCCGGTCCCTCACCTCGTCGGCTACCCGGAGTTGGAGGGCCGTGTAGGAGGTCAGGCCCCGGGTCTCGTCGGTGACGAAATCGAGCGGTGCCGACACGGCGACCAGCGTTGCGGAGAGGTCGTCGGTTGCGTCCACGAGTTGCCGGAGGACCTCGTAGGCGTCTATCACCATTGCCTTCGAGTAGTAGAGGCCCTCCCGTTCCTCGACCGGGGGTCGCCGGCTCACAAGAAGGCGGCCGATGTCGAGGTCGAGGAGGAGTCCCGAATGACCTGTGCGGACGAGCCAGTGGGCAGTGGAGAGCAGGAGGTGGCGGGCGTTGTGGCGGGCGACGCGGGTGTAGATGAGCGACGAGCGCACACGGCTCACCTGCCGGAGGTCGCCGCGGAGCCAGTCCAGCACGGCATCCCGCTCGGCGTCATCGATGTCCCCCGCATCGAGCTGGGCCTGGCAGATTCGCAGCATGGCGAGGCGGAACTCGTGCACCATGGCGTGGTCCCCCAGGACCTGGGCCTCCAGGTGCCGCCGAACGCTGCGGTACAACTCCCGGTGGTCGACTCCGTGGCGAGTGGCAGCTGCGGCGATCCGCAGCTCACCGGGCTCGTCGGGGACGGGAAACGAGACGGCCTCGTACGCGGAGCGCACGAAGCGTGCCGCGAGGGCCACCCAGTCGACCTGCCGGGCTACTGCGAAGAAGACCTGGTCGATCTGGTGCACCTTTGTCACCGAGCCTTCGATGCGGGCATAGACGTAGCCGTCGGCCGCGGCCGTGTCTGCAAGTCCGGCATGCACCCGGTCGGTCGCCTTGGGGTCCGAGTTCACCAGGAACTTCACGGAGGCGCCCCCCTGCCGGATGAAATCGCCCAGGTACTCCTTGGAGAGGAACTCCAGGTACGACTCCAAGCCGATGGCGGCGGTCATGAGAACGAGACGCCCCAGTAGCGTTGCGGCTGCCCGTCACGGGCGACCGTGGTGAGGGAGCCTGCACCCTTGGTGCCCGTGCTTGCATGGAAGTACAGCCTCCTGCCGTCGCGGGGCGCCCCGAGCTTCCCGGACTGGTCGAGCAGGTAGAGGTCCCGAGCGAACTCCTGCTTCGTGTACTCGCGGCTCTGGCCGGGCAGCAGGGTGAGGACGGACCAGACGTCGACGAGCCTCACGACGGCATCCGCCTTCTTGCCCTCACGGCCCACCACGAGATCATAGGCCCCGAGGAGAGCCTCGAGAAACGGCTCCGGCTTGAAGCGCGGTCCCCGGGCTTGGGCCGTCTGGAGGTGGCGGATCACCACGCTGGGGCGGATGCGGCGGTCGCGGCGCCTGTCCACCTCGATGGCGGCGTCGGCCGGCAGTATGCGCACGAGCGAGGGGTAGCACAGGAGGCGCTCGTCCTCCTCGAACATCGCCAGCCCTGCTTCCTCGGCAGCGACGAGCAACTCCTTGGCGTAGGCACCGGAGGCCAAGTGCGCGGCCTCGTCGAAGTCGTAGCCGCCACGCAAGGCCCCCACCGTCTCGGCGAGTTGCGCTGCCAGGCCTTCGGCTGCCTCCAATGCCCGGCGCAGATCCCGGGCCTGGCCCGTTGCGGCGGCGGCCTTCGCCTTCTTCAGCTCCCGGGCCACGGAGGCCGCTCCCTTGAGGGCCGCCTCGGCGTCCGACTCGACAGTGCTGAGTGCCGCCTCGAATCCCTGCGAGTCGTCCATGCCGTTCCTTACCTTGCGCTTAAGGTCAGCTCTGACCTGGAAGCCCACGCCGGGTTGAACCACCTCGACGGTTCCGGCGCGGTGGCCATCCCCTTACTT
>DASPZW010000080.1:0-18178 GCA_035636055.1 Actinomycetota bacterium | reverse complement strand
GTTCGATCTATTTTGGAGCCAGTTTTGTCAGTACCTCTCGCTAAGCTCTTCGAAGAGCCTACAGTGAGAAGGCTCGTCAAGACCCCGAGAAACCTGACAACAGCGCTCAAGGAGGCGGAATGGCTATAGATCGAGGCGCAGTGGGCCGGGCAGGACTACAAGCCGGAGGTTCCGACAAGGGTGGGGAGCGGGGAAAGGGCGGCGAGCGGGAGAAGGCCCTGGAAATCGCCCTCTCCCAGATCGAGAAGCACTTCGGCAAGGGCTCGATCATGCGGCTGGGCGACAACGCCGCCGTCGGCGTCGATGCCATCCCCACGGGGGCGCTCGGCCTCGACATCGCTCTGGGCATCGGGGGCCTGCCCCGGGGCCGGATCATCGAGATCTACGGTCCTGAGTCCAGCGGCAAAACCTCCCTCTGCCTCCACGCCGTCGCCGAGGCCCAGAAGCTCGGCGGCATCGCCGCCTTCATCGATGCCGAGCACGCCCTCGACGTGGTCTACGCCCGTGCGCTTGGCGTCAACGTCGACGAGTTGCTCGTCTCCCAGCCCGACACTGGGGAGCAGGCCCTGGAGATCGCCGACATGCTCGTGCGCTCGGGGGCCGTCGACATTATCGTGATCGACTCGGTGGCCGCCCTGGTCCCGAGGGCCGAGATCGAGGGCGAGATGGGCGACACCCACGTGGGCCTCCAGGCCCGTCTGATGAGCCAAGCCCTGCGGAAGCTGGCCGGCAACGTGGCCCGCTCCAACGCCATGATCATCTTCATCAACCAGCTCCGAGAAAAGATAGGTGTGATGTTTGGCTGTTGTGACGGGTCTGTCCGAGTCTCGCTTGCGAATGGGACTGAGGCGGCAATCGGCCTGATCGTCGACCAGAAGTTGCCGGTTGAGGTCCTCTCCTACGACCCGGAAACGGGAGCGGTGGTACCGAAGAAGGTGGTGGGGTGGTTCGACAACGGTCCAACCGATGGGTTCCTTGAGTTCATAGTTGCCGGTGCCGGCGGCCGTGGCCGGGGACTGCGTCGTTTCGCCTGCACCCCGAATCACCTCATCCGAACCCCGAACGGCTGGCAGGAGGCGCAGGACCTGGCGATCGGCGACCGGGTGATGCAGGCCGTTGAGCACCGCCTCTCCCCGTTCCAGTGGGAGGTCACCCTGGGGACGCTCATGGGTGATGGTGCCATCTCTCCCACCAAGAGCGGCCACGCAGGGCGCCTCCGATGGGGCCATGGCGTCCGTCAGTCCGAGTACTGCGACTGGAAGGCTTCCCTGTTTGCCAATGTCGGGCCGTGCCGTACCACGAACGCCAAGGGGTCGGTCTTCTACGACCTGTCGCCCCTCCCTGAGCTGGCCGAGCTGCGCCGAGCCGTCTACGTCGAGGGCAGGAAAGTCCTTAGCTACGACTACCTGAAGGAGTTGACCCCCCTTTCGCTTGCCCTCTGGTACATGGACGATGCCGGTTTCACTGTCCGGGCAAAGGGTCTCCAGGAGCGGACCCGCGAGGGGAGTGGCCGCGTGGATATCTGCGTCGAGGCCTTCGAGGAAGCCACTCGGCACCGCCTGGTCAGCTACTTGGCAGACACCTGGGGGATTAGGGCGCAACTCATAACCAGGGGAGCCAGGAAGGTGGCCATTCTCCAGTTCCCCATGGACGAGACGAGGAAGCTCCAGGAGCTCATCGCCCCGTATGTGCACCCGTCCATGGACTACAAGTTGCTGCCGCGGCTGCGGGGCCTGTTCGGAGTCGAGCCGGTGTTCGTTCCCCCCCGCTACGAGCTCTTGCCTCTGCCGATCAAGGCGATCAGCCCGAAGCCCCTCACCCGGAGCACCCATCGATTCGACATCGAAGTCGAGGGAAGTCACAACTACTTCGTCGATGGCGTGATGGTGCACAACTCCCCCGAGACCACCCCGGGTGGGCGGGCGCTCAAGTTCTATGCCTCGGTCCGGCTGGATATCCGTAAGATTGAGAACATCAAGAACGGGCAGGAGGTCACCGGGTCCCGGGTACGGGTCAAGGTCGTCAAGTCCAAGGTCAGCGCCCCGTTCCGGCAGGCCGAGTTCGACATCCAGTACGGCCACGGCATCTCCAAGGAGGGGTCGCTGCTCGACACGGCCGCCGAGCGGGGCATCGTCGTCAAGTCGGGGTCCTGGTACCTCTACGATGGTGACCAGATCGGCCAGGGTCGGGAGAACGCCAAGGCCTTCCTATCGGAACACCCGGACATGTGCGTCGAGATCGCTACGAAGGTCAAGCTGGCGGTCGGGCTGGGGCCGGTGGGAGAGGGTGAGGATGAGGGCGAGGAGAAGGCCCCGGTGTTCACTGTCGTACCCTGAGAGGAACCAGTGGTGTTCACTGTCGTACCCTGAGAGGAACCAGTAAGGAGGGGACGCTGGAGACGGTTGGAGGATACGAGGTCGTGCCCCCGGATCTTCCCGAGGCCACCGATGCCGCCATGCGGTACCTCGCCCCCTGCGCCCGCTCCTGCTGGGAGGTCCGCCGGCACCTCGTCGCCAAGGGCTTCGGGGAGGATGTTGCGGTGGCGGCGGAGATCCGCCTGGTCGAGCTGGGGATCCTGAACGACCGGGAGTTCGCCCGCAACGCCGTGGAGTTCGCCGTCCTCCGCCGGCACGAGGCCCCGCCCAAGGTTCAGCTTGCGCTCCAGGCCCGGGGCGTCTCCCGGGAGCTGGTCGCCGATGCACTGGCCGAGATCCTGCTCGACGAGGGCAACATCGAAGGCGCCAAGGCCCTGGCGGCCGTGCGGCTTCGTTCCCTGCACGGCCCGCCCGCGGCGGTGCGCCGGCGGCTGGGTGCCTACCTCGCCCGGCGGGGGTACGAAACCGATGTGATCGAGGCAGCATGCACAAGTCTGCTGGGATCGGTCGCACCGGACGAGACGGTTGATTGGACTGCCAACGCCGGATCTTGGGGTTCGTAGGTACGTTAAGATTGTGTCGCCGGCTTGAAGAAATGGATGCGCGGAAGCAACGGCCTGATGAATGAATAGCGAACAAGAACTCCTAACCCAGTCCGCTGTCAGACAGAGAAAACATGAGGCCATGGGCCATGCTGAGGATCCCAACCCGCCTATCGGAGTAAGCACTGGACATGTCTCTTGAGCGGATCCTCGAGAGTCCATAAACCCGCAGACACTCCTTCCGGCCGAGCGAAGCTCGGCTTTTTTGTTGCGTTTTTACGCTTAGTAGCGGTGGTTGCATTAAGGGAGGTACAGCCAGATGACCCAGGTCCTGTTGTTGGTCGTGGGCCTCGCTGTAGGAGTCGGAATTGGCTATCTAGTCCGGAAGTCGATCTCAGAAGCTCGAGCGGGCGCTATCGAGGTGCGTGCTCGGGAGATCATGGCCGAAGCCCAGCGCGACGCGATCGCCGCAAAGAGCCAGGCCCTGGTCGACGCCAAAGACGAAGCCATCCGCATTCGCCAGGAGGCCGAGGCAGAAGCAAAAACGCGCTCTGCGGAAGTCACGCGCCGTGAGAACCGCCTGAACCAGAAGGAGGAGACCCTCGACGAGATGTCCCGCAGGCTCGAGGGACGGGAACGATCCCTGCTCGACCGGGCCGCCGAAGCGGACCGCATGCGGACACAGTTGGAGGAGACCCTCAACAAGCAGCAGAGCGAGCTCGAGCGCCTTGCGGCGATGACCGCCCAAGAGGCTCGGGACACGCTCGTCCACCAGATCCAGGACGAGGCCAAGCGCGACGCGATGGTCCTCGTCCGCGACATCGAGGGCCAGGCCCGGGAAGAGGCAGACCGCCGGGCCCGCAAGATCGTCGCCATCGCCATGCAGCGGATCGCGTCCGAGGAGACCTCCGAGAACTCGATCTCCGTCGTGACGTTGCCGAGCGACGAGATGAAGGGACGGATCATCGGCCGGGAGGGCCGCAACATCCGGGCCTTCGAGGCGGCGACCGGCACCAACCTCATCATCGACGACACCCCGGAGTCGGTGATCCTGTCGTGCTTCGACCCGATCCGGCGGGAGGTCGCCCGCCTGACTCTGGAGAAGCTCATCGGCGACGGCCGCATCCAGCCGTCCCGGATCGAGGAACTCGCCGAGAAGTCCCGGGCCGAGGTGGAGCGGACCATCCGGGAGGCGGGGGAGTGGGCCCTGCTCGACGTTGGCATCGCCGACATGCATCCCGAGATGGTGAAGGTCCTCGGGCGGCTCAACTACCGCACCTCCTACGGCCAGAACATCCTCAAGCACCTCGTCGAGGCTGCCCACATCGCCGGCGTCATCGCGGCGGAGCTGGGGACCGACATCGACCTTGCCAAGCGCTGCACCCTGCTGCACGACCTCGGGAAGGCGATCACCCACGAGGTCGAGGGCTCGCATGCCATGATCGGCGCCGAGCTTGCCCGGCGCCTGAAGGAGTCACCGGCGGTGATCCATGCCATCGAGGCCCACCACGGCGAGGTCGAGCCGAGGACCATCGAGGCAGTCATCGTGCAGACCGCCGACGCCATCTCCGGCTCCCGGCCCGGCGCACGGCGGGAAACGCTGGAGACCTACGTCAAACGCCTCCAGCGGCTCGAGGCGATCGCCGAATCCTTCCACGGCGTCCAGAAGTGCTACGCGATGCAGGCCGGCCGCGAGGTCCGGGTCATGGTGCGGCCCGAATCGGTCGACGACCTGGGGGCCGAGGTCATGGCCCGCGACATCGCCAAGCGCATCGAGGAGGAACTGCAGTACCCGGGCCAGATCAAGGTGATGGTCATCCGGGAGCACCGAGCCATCGAATACGCCAAGTAGAGGCTTCGCGCGCGCCGGGTTCGGGGGCTTGAAGCCTACCCGGCCCGGCGCAGCGGCGTCCCCCCGGCCCCGGTGCCCGGTCCGCCGGCGAAGACCGGCCCGGCCGGCCGATCCCGGGCATCGTCGCAGAGTTTGGGCAACGGGAGCTCCACCGAGCCAGCACCTGCCGGGCTGAACGGCCGCCGGGGCTCACGTACGCCGCCCCGCCAGCCGCGGCCATAGCCGTACGGCTCAATCCCTGGAGGCATGCAACGCCGGGCCCGTCGCCGGGCGACCAGGCGTAGCACCCCGAGCAGCACCAGTCCCGCCAGGAAGAGGGCCACGATGATCGCGACGATCGTCAGCACTCCGCCATTGTGCACCTCCACCGGGGTCCTGTAAAGCTTCTTTGTGCGAAAACATTGACAATCGATGGTAAGCGCACAAAGATCATCGTGGGACCCTACGTCAGGGTCCCTCCCGCGAATGAGACGCGAATGAGAATAGGGTCCTTTGCGCGGCCTCGGACCGGCTGCGTCGCTCCAGCGCACCACGTTGCGTGGTCGCCCTCAGACCTGGTGGGCGGTCCCGGCGCATCTTTGGCTGTCTCGCCGCGCTAGGCGCGGTCAAACAGCCACAGTTGGGATCGGTGGCCTCTGCACGGCACCTACAACGGGTGGTATGGGAAAATGGCGACTCCGAAATGACCACGAAGAGTGGTCGATCCCCCCTTGGCCGCCCGCCGCCCGGGAATTCCCGTGCCAGAAGGTGCAGACCTGAGGCTGCCGCCGGTGCGGAGCTACTCCCGGAAGAACTCGTCGTAGGCGGCCTGGTCGTTGTAGAGGAACCTGTCCCCCATTCAGGGGACCTCGGCGAGATATCACACCCGCCGCACCAACCGGTCAAGAGGGAATGGCACGAGGACTCGGCGGCGGCACCGGTAGGATCAGGGTCACTGCTACCGTGGAGCCGGACCATCGGGAGTTGGTAGAGCGAGGCTGGGACGTGGGCAAGAGCTACTGGATCCGCACCTTCGGGTGCCAGATGAACGAGCATGACTCCGAGCGCATGGCCGGGCTGCTCGAGGTGCAGGGGTACCGCCCCGCCGCCTCGCCGGAGGCCGCCGATGTCGTGATCTTCAACACGTGCGCCATCCGGGAGAACGCCGACAACCGCCTTTACGGCAACCTCGGCAGGATCAAGCAACTCAAGGCGGAACGGCCCGGCATGCAGGTCGTCGTCGGAGGCTGCCTCGCCGAGAAGGACCGCGACCTCATCGTCACCAAGGCCCCCTGGGTGGACGTCGTCTTCGGGACCCGCAACATCGAGGCGCTGCCGGGCCTGCTGGGGGAGGCCGAGCGACAGGGTGTGCCCGTCGTCGAGTTCTCCGAGGCCCTGCAGGTCTTCCCCTCTGCCCTCCCAGCCCGCCGGGGATCGCGGATCCATGCCTGGATCGCCATCCAGTACGGCTGCAACAACTCGTGCACCTTCTGCATCGTCCCGAGCGTGCGTGGCGTCGAGACGTCGCGGCGCATCGGCGACGTCCTCGGCGAGGTGAGGGAGGTCGTCGCCGGCGGGGTCGTCGAGGTCAGCCTGCTCGGCCAGAACGTGAACTCCTACGGCCGGGACGTCTACGGCACCCCCCGCTTCGCCGACCTGCTGCTGGCCCTCGACGGCATCCCGGGACTCAGCCGGGTCCGCTTCACCTCCCCGCACCCCAAGGACTTCCGGGAGCCGGTCGCCCGGGCGATGGCGGAGTCGTCAGTCGTCTGCGAGCACCTCCACCTGCCCGTCCAATCCGGGTCGACCCGGCTCCTCAAGGAGATGAAGCGGTCCTACTCGCGGGAGCGGTACCTGGCCAAGGTCGAGATGGCCCGCCGCATCGTGCCCGGGCTGGCGATCACCACGGACGTCATCGTCGGGTTCCCGGGCGAGACCGAGGAGGACTTCGCCGAGACGCTCTCGCTTGTCGAGGAGGTCGGCTACGACGGTGCCTTCACCTTCCAGTACTCGCCCAGGCCGGGGACCGTCGCCGGCGTTCGAACCGACCAGCTGCCGAAGCCGGTCGTCCAGGAGCGCTACGACCGGCTGCTGGCCCTCCAGGAGCGCATCTCGCTGCAGCGCAACCGGGACACCGTCGGCGGCGAGCTCGAGGTGCTGGTCGAGGGGCCATCCAAGAAGGAGCCCGACAAGGCCACGGCCCGGACCCGCACCAACAAGCTCGTCCACGTGCCGAACCCCGGCGGCGTGCTGCAGGAGGGCACCTTCGCCCTCGTCCGGATCACCGGTGCCGCCCCCCACCACCTCGAAGGGGAGCTGGTGGCGTGATACGGGTGCTGGCCGTGGTCGGCCCCACCGCCGCGGGGAAGACCGCCCTGTCGTTGGAGGTTGCCGATGCCCTCGGCGCCGAGATCGTCAGCATGGACTCGGCCATGGTCTACCGGGGCATGGACATCGGCACCGACAAGCCGCCGCCGGCGGCGATGGCCCGGGTGCCCCACCACCTCGTCGATGCGCTCGAGCCTTCGCACACCCTCACCGTCGCCGAGTTCCAGGCGATGGCCCGCGGCGCGATCGCCGATGTTGCGGCCCGGGGCCGGCTCCCGCTCCTGGTGGGCGGCTCCGGCCTTTATTTCCGGGCGGTGGTGGACCCCCTGGAGTTCCCGGGGACCGACCCGGCCGTGCGAGCACGCCTGGAGCACGAAGCCGAGACCGCCGGCGCCCTCGCCCTCCACCAACGGCTGCACGGCGCCGACCCGGACGCCGCCGCGCGCATCGACCCCCTCAACGCCCGGCGCACCATCCGCGCCCTGGAGGTCCTCGAGGTGACGGGGAGGCGGTTCTCGACCTTCCGGACGGCATGGGACGAGCCGTGCTCCCTCTACGACCTCGGCGTGGTCGGGCTGACCGACCCCAGGCCCGAGCTCGACCGCCGCATCGAGGCCCGGGTCGATGCCCAGATCGCCCGCGGCCTGGTCGCCGAGGTGGAGGGCCTGCTCGCCGCCGGCCTCCGGGACTCGGCGACGGCGGTCCAGGCCCTCGGCTACGCGCAGGTGCTCGCACACATTGAGGGCCGGCTGACCCTCGAGGAGGCCGTCGACGAGACCAAGCGCCGCACCCGCAGGTTCGCTCGGCGCCAGCTGCGCTGGTTCCAGGCCGACCCGAGGGTGACCTGGTTCACCTCCGATCCCGCAGGGGCGGCTCAGGCGCTCCTCGCTCATAAGAAGGGAAGGGCCGCATGACGCAGCAGCTCCCCGTCCGTCCGCCGGGGCCACCGCTGGAGTTCTCGAAGTACGAGGGCCTCGGCAACGACTTCATCGTCATCTTCGTGGAGGACATGACCCCCGAGCTCGCCCGCTTCATGTGCGACCGGCACTTCGGGATCGGCGCCGACGGCGTCATCCGGATCCTGCCGGCCTCCAACCCCGACTACGACTTCCACTTCCGCCTCTTCAACGCCGACGGGGGGCCGGCGGAGGTCTCGGGCAACGGGCTCCGCTGCGTCGGCAGGTTCCTCCACGAGGCGGGCCTGTGGTCGCAGCCGCGCGTCAAGGTCGAGACCGGCGGCCAGGTGAAGGTGATCGAGGTGAGCGTGTCCGGCGGCGAGGTGGCAGAGGTCCGGGTGGACATGGGCGTCCCCGAGCAGCAGGGCACGGTGGAGCTGTTCGGCCGGACCTGGCACAAGGTCGTGACGGGCAATCCGCACGCCGTGACGATCGTGGGCGACATCGAGTCGGCGCCGGTCACCGAGCTCGGGCCCCAGGTCGAGACGCACGAGTCCTTCCCCAACCGCACCAACGTCGAGTTCTGCAAGATCGAGGGCCCCGACGCCGTCTCGGTCCGGTTCTGGGAGCGCGGCGTCGGCCTGACGCTCGCCTCCGGGTCGGGCTCGACGGCTGCGGTCGCGGTGGCCGGGCTGGACAAGGCAACGGTGCGGACCCTCGGTGGCGACCTGCTGGTCGAGAAGGGCCCCGACGGCCATTTCTACCAGTCGGGCCCCGCCAGGCACATCTTCGACGGAGCCCTGCCATGAGCCCTGCCAGGAGCCCTGCCGTGACAATGAACCCGTGCAATGAGACGAGTGCCAACGCGTTGAGACGGAAGCCACTGCCATGAGAACAGCCAAGCGCATCGAGAAGCTGCCGCCGTACCTCTTCGCCTCCCTCGACCGTCGCATCGCCGAGGCCCGCGACCGGGGGGTCGACGTCATCTCCTTCGCCATCGGGGACCCCGACCGGCCGACCCCCGCCAACATCGTCGACGCCGCCACGGCGGCGGTGCGCGACCCGGCGAACCATCGCTACCCGTCCTACTACGGTCTTCCGGCGCTGCGCCGGGCCATCGCCGCCTACTACCGGCGGCGGTTCGACGTGACCCTCGACCCGGAATCGCAGGTCCTGCCGCTCATCGGGTCGAAGGAGGGCATCCACAACCTGGCCACCGCCTTCGTCGACCCGGGCGACGTCGTCCTCGTGCCGGACCCCGGCTACCCCGTCTACGCCACCAGCACCATCCTGGCGGGCGGCAGGCCGGTGATGGTCCCCCTGCCTGCCGAGGGCGGCTTCCAGCCCCGGCTCGACGAGATCAGCCCCGGCGACGCCGTGGCC
Organism: Actinomycetota bacterium; assembly: GCA_035636055.1. Classification (GTDB taxonomy): domain Bacteria; phylum Actinomycetota; class CADDZG01; order JAHWKV01; family JAOPZY01; genus JAOPZY01. Next base: position 8,823 of record DASPZW010000080.1, on the reverse strand, counting down.
GCCAAGGTGCTCTGGCTCAACTACCCGAACAACCCCACCGCCGCCATCGCCGGGCCGGACACGTTTGCCCAGGCGGTCGCGTTCGCCAAGGAACACAACCTCCTCCTCGCCCACGACGCAGCCTACGTCGACGTCACCTACGACGGCTACGTCGCCCCCAGCGTCCTGCAGACCCCCGGTGCCATGGAGGTGGCCCTCGAGTTCGGGTCGCTGTCCAAAACCTACAACATGACCGGCTGGCGCATCGGCTGGGCGGTCGGCTCGCCGGTGGCGGTCGAGGCCCTCGGGCGGGTGAAGACCAACATCGACTCGGGCATCTTCAACGCCCTCCAGCGGGCGGGCATCGAGGCGCTAGAGGGCCCCCAGGACGCCGTCGCCGACAACCTCGCGGTCTACCGGCGCCGGCGCGACACCCTCGTCGATGGCCTCAACGCAGCGGGCTGGACCCTTGCCCGGCCCAAGGCGGCGATCTACCTCTTCGCCCCGACGCCCAACGGCGAGAGCTCCGGGGCCTTCGCAGACTTCCTGCTTGAGTCCGCCGGGGTGGTCGTGGCGCCCGGGGCCGGCTACGGCGCCCAGGGCGAGGGCCACGTCCGCTTCTCCCTGACGCTCGATGACGCCCGCCTCGACGAGGGCGTCGAGCGCATCGCCCGCGCCTTGAAGGAGCACTGAGGGCTTGCCGGAGCGGGTGCCCCAGCACGTGAAAAATGGCCGGGAGCGGGCCGTGCTGGTCGGGCTGGCCACCTCCCATGCCCAACTCGAGGAGGCGGAGTCGTCCCTGGAGGAGCTCGCCCTCCTGGTCGACACCGCGGGGGCCGAGGCGGTCGAGCGGGTCATCCAGGTGCGGGACAACCCCGAGCCGGCGACCTACCTCGGCAAAGGCAAGGCCCGGGAGGTGATCGAGCTGGCGCACGCCCTCCACGCCGACGCCATCATCTTCGACGACGAGCTCGCCCCGGCCCAGGGCCGCAACCTCGAGGACCTGGCCGGCGTCAACCCCCTCGCCCCGAACCAGCTCAAGATCATCGACCGGACCGGCCTGATCCTCGACGTCTTCTCCCAGCACGCCCACTCTGCCGAGGGCAAGCTGCAGGTCGAGCTCGCCCAGCTCAACTACCACATCCCCCGGCTGCGGGGCTGGTCCGACGTCATGAGCCGCCTCGGCGGTGGCATCGGGACGAGAGGGCCGGGCGAGACCAAGCTGGAGGTGGACCGCCGGCGCATCCGCAAGCGCCTGACCAAGCTCCGGGGGGACCTCGCCGACATCGAGCGCACACGCAAGATCAAGCGCAGCCGCAGGGTCCGGGCCGGCGTCCCGCAGATCTCGCTCGTGGGCTACACCAACTCGGGCAAGTCGACGCTGCTGAACGCCCTGACCGGTGCCGGGGTCCTGGTCGAGGACCGCCTCTTCTCGACCCTGGACCCTACCGCCCGGCGCCTCGAGCTGCCCGACGGCCGGCATGCGGTCCTGACCGACACGGTCGGCTTCGTGAAGAAGCTGCCGCACACGCTCGTCGAGGCGTTCCGCTCCACCCTGGAGGAGACGGTGTCGTCGGACCTGCTGCTGCACGTCGTCGACGCCGCCCAGCCCGACCCGGCGGTCCAGATCGAAGCGGTGCGGCGGGTGCTGGGCGAGATCGGCGCCGCCGAGATCCCCACGATCCTCGCCCTGAACAAGCGGGACCTGGTGCCGGACGAGGAGGCCGCCATGCTCTCGGCGCGGCACCCGGGGGCGGTCTTCATCTCCGCGGCGCGCGGCGACGGCCTCGGCAACCTCCTGGCGGTCCTGGCGGACCGGGTGGCTGCCGCCCGCCTCGTGGTGGAGTTCGACGTGCCCTTCGACAGGGGCGACGTCCGGGCCCTGCTCCACGAGGAGGCCGAGGTGCTGGAGGAGACGTTCGGGCCAACGGGGACGAGGCTCCAGGTGCGGACCTCCCAGGACATGCTCGCCCGGTTCGCCGAGTTCGTCGGGGGCGGCGGGGGTAGGGCCGAGTAGCTCCTTCATGGTGTTGACGAGCGAGGTTAGTCCAATTATCGCGCGTATACGCGCGTTTTTGACCTAACCTCGCGGGCGCGGCCTAGAGCTGGCGGAGGATCGCCACGACCTTGCCGAGCACCCGGAGGTCCGGCGGGGTCCAGTGTAGGGAGCGCTCAGCCTGATGGCACGGTAAGGATCTTACGTCCGGGTAGATCAAGAGATTGTATGGTTAACTGTGTGACGGCGTTTCGGGGTGGTGCGTCAGAGGGACCAGGAATGTAGGTCTGCACGAACCGGGGGTTTAATCCATGCTCTCCCTGAATAATCAATTGAAGCGCGGAATGAGCGAAAGCCGCCGAACGCTGATCCCCCACATCGTTGCGGTTCTTACCCTGCTCCTTTTTCTGGGCAGCTGCGGAAAGACGAGTTCTGCGACAAACCCGCCGTCATCGGTCTCACCCAACCCCTCTCCAAACGCCTCAACCTCGCCGACCATGTCCAGTCCATCGCTTGCTCCATCGTCGGGAAGCCCGTCATCTATCACTAGTAGCCCTACGCCTTCCGCAGCCGATGACCGTTCCCCGCTCGCAACGCCAACGCCTCCAGCCGTGGCCGAGACAGAGATCGGCAGTTCGCTTATTCCGGAGAACACGACGAACTTTTACTTCCACGAGGCAACTATCAACGGTTCGCTGTTTACCAATGCGATGCTTATGGACACAACTGGCTCTCCTCGAACGGTGCAAATTGACGCAGGTCGTCGGCGGCACCGATTTCTTGGTTCCGTGGGTATCCCTGACAATCAAACCTCATCATCATCAGTCAAAGTCGATATCAGTTTAGACACGGCTCCCCCCATTTTTTCTGCCGTAATTAACTTTGGCGAACTCAAGCCAATCGATTTAGACGTCACCAATGTGCTGCGAGTCAAAATAACGGTGGCAGAACCTCGATTCGGCACGTCGAACAGCAGCGGGTCATAGGGATTGGCAATCCCCGCTTCGGTTGATGGTGACTGGACCCAGGCAACCACGCCCGCCGATCGGGGCGAGGTTTCCACACCTTTGGGCAGGGATGGGGGCGATTGCCACCGTCGGGCTCGTGATCGTCGGAGTTGCTGGGTTGATCATGCAAGGGGGAAGGCAAGGTCCTATCACCGGGCCATCAATGCCTCCAACCCAATCCGTTAGGGGAACAAGCGGAGCGGGACAGGCAGCCCCTCCGTCTATATCACCTTCTTCCCCGAGCTCGAGTCCGTCGAGCGGATCGTCGCTAGCCAACAAGCAAGTCATCCTCGGGCGAGACTTGTTGCCCATCAGCACGGAATCGTGCCGGGTCCCACCTATCGCCAGTGGGGCTGCCTGGCAGGTGGGCCCCTTGCGGGTAGGCGGCAAGCCCTTCGACACAGCCTACTACTGTAACCTTTTCTCGGGGGGGAGCGGATCTCTCGATTTCATTCTCGGGAAGAACTTCAGCATCTTCACTCTGACTGCCGGATTCGCTGACAATTCTCTGTCGACGACAGCGGTCTTGAAGCTTGAGATAATTGGCGATGGTACGACCTACTTGACCCAACCCCTTACCATCAAATTTGGGGATGCCTCCGATCTTCACATCAGTGTCGCCAATGTGACTCGATTAGAACTTAAGGTCACCGAGACTAGTCCTCCAGACGGCGGACCAACAACGCTGCCGGCTTTGGCGGCTCCGACCCTTACTAGGAGTTCGTAAGCCGTAGGGCGTTCAGCAGTGCATTAGTAGTAGTGAATTTCTGCGTCCCCGCGGCCCCCGCAGACGCGTAAGGCCTCTTGTCTGGGACGCCGAGATAGGTCAGGAGGCTCCCGTTTGCCGCTTCTTCTCGTTGCTTTAGATCATCGTTCCAGCGCCTCTCAGCCAAACAAGAAGTGCGCATTGGCTATTTAGGCTGGCTCCGCTAGGTCCGGGTCAGACGTGGTTGGGTGAGAAGTGTCAGGCCGGCACCGGGTTGCCTAGAGTTGGCGGAGGATCGCCACGACCTTGCCGAGCACCCGGAGGTCCGGCGGCGCAACGATCGGCTCCATGTCGGGGTTCTCGGGCATCAGCAGGATCTTGCCGTTCTTCCGGTGGAAGCGCTTCACGGTCGCCTCGGCCTCCCCGGTCGGCCCCTCGAGCTGGGCGGCGATGATCTCGCCGTTGGAGGGGTCGGCGTTGACCCGGACCACCGCGTAGTCGCCGTCGTTGATCCCGGCCCCGATCATGCTCTCGCCCCGGACCCGCAGGACGAAGTGCGGGGTGTCGTCCACGAACTCGCGGGGGACGGCGAGGGTGCCCTCCTGCACCTGCTCGGCGAGCGAGGTCGGGCCGGCGGCGATGGAGCCGTAGATGGGGAGGGTCTGGGCGGCCGGCCGCTCGCCGGTGGCGTGCTCCCCCCATCGCACCTCGATGGCCCGTGGCTTGGTCGGATCCCGTCGCAGGTAGCCCTTGTCCTCGAGGCTCTGCAGGTGGGCGTGGACCGTGCTGGGCGAGGCGAGCCCGACCGCCTCGCCGATCTCACGGACCGCCGGAGGGTAGCCCCGTCGCTCGACGCTCTCGACGATGAAGTCGAGGATGGCCCGCTGGCGCTGGGTTAGGTCTGTTCCGTCCATGTGTGCGCACCTCTCGTTCCGGTCGATTTCTCTTGCTGCAGGAGATCTGCGGACGAGTGTAGGACTTCCACCGGCGTCAGGCAAACATTTGTTCGCTTTTTCTCTTGACTCCCGCCGCTCCGTCGCTCTACCATTGGCCCATGACCACGAACAAACGTTCTGTTCATCTTACCGCCAGGGGCGCTGGGGCCCTCCGGGTCGGCGGGGTGGCTTTGGCGGCCGGGCTGATGGTGGGGTTCGTCAACCCCTCGCTGTGGGCGGGCTCTGCAGGCTCGGCCGCACCCCGCCGAACGCAGGTCGTATCGCCGGGGGAGACACTGTGGAGCCTGGCGGAGCGCTACGCCGGGCAGCAAGACCCTCGGAACTACATCTACGACCTCGAGAAGCTCAATAATCTGGGTCCCGGACCCATCTATCCGGGGGAGCGCCTGGTCCTGCCGTAGCCGGTTCAGATTTGCGCGCGACTCCTATTGACACACCCCCACGTTTGTAATTACATCCTCGTACGAACTAGATCTTGGGCCATCCCGCCCGGGGACCCCTACATATGGGGGTTGCGCGATCATAGAGGTGAGCGAATTGCGTGGGGGATGCCCGTGTCCGAGGAGGGGCGAACAATGAAGACGAGTGACGGCGTGCAGGCGTCGCGGGCAGGCGAGCTCCGTGTGGAGCGCTACTTCACGCGTCCGGATGTGGACCCCTTCGCAGAGGTCGACTGGGAGATCCGGGACGCCCGGATCGGCTACGGCGACAAGGTGGCCTTCGAGCAGAAGGGCATCGAGTTCCCCAAGGTCTGGTCCCAGAACGCCACGAACATCGTCGCCCAGAAGTACTTCCGGGGCCCCCTCGGCTCGCCCCGCCGGGAGCGGTCGGTTCGGGACATGATCAACCGGGTCGTCGGCTGGTACTCCGACCGTGGCGCCGGGGACGGCTACCTCGCCGGGGACGGCGAGGCCTCCTTCCGGGCCGAGCTCACCCACCTGCTGCTCATGCAGAAGATGGCGTTCAACTCGCCGGTGTGGTTCAACGTCGGCCTCGTCAACCCGCCGAGGGTCTCGGCGTGCTTCATCCTCGACGTCGAGGACGACATGCACTCCATCCTCAACTGGTACGTCGAGGAGGGCCTGATCTTCAAGGCGGGATCGGGGGCGGGCATCAACCTGTCGAAGCTGCGGTCCTCCAAGGAGCTGCTGACCTCGGGCGGGACCGCATCCGGCCCGGTCTCCTTCATGCGGGGCGCCGACGCCTCGGCCGGCACGATCAAGTCCGGGGGCTCCACCCGCCGGGCCGCCAAGATGGTCGTGCTCGACGTCGACCACCCCGACGTCGAGGAGTTCATCAACTGCAAGGTTCGTGAGGAGCGCAAGGCCCGCGCCCTGCGGGAGGCCGGCTTCGACATGGACCTCGACGGCGCCGACTCGCACTCGCTGCAGTACCAGAACGCCAACAACTCGGTCGGGCTCACCGACGCCTTCCTCGAGGCGTACCTCGCCGACAAGGACTGGGACCTCAAGGCCGTCAAGGACGGGCGGGTCATCCAGACCGTGAAGGCCCGCAAGCTCATGCGCCAGATCGCCGAGGCGGCCTGGGAGTGTGCGGACCCGGGCGTCTTCTACCTCGACACGATGAACGCCTGGCACACGTCCCCGGCCGCCGGTCCGATTCGAGCAACTAATCCTTGTGGCGAATTCGTCCGTCCTGCGAATACTTCCTGTAATCTGGCATCTATCCGATTGACAAAGTTTCTGGACGCCGAGGGTGCCTTCGACATCCCCGCCTTCACGGCGGCCGTGCAGACGACCCTCACGGCGATGGACATCTCCGTCCACAACGCCGAGTACCCCACCGAGAAGATCAGCTCCATGGTCAAGACCTACCGGGAGCTCGGCATCGGCTACACCGACCTCGGCGCCCTGCTGATGCAGCAGGGGGTGCCCTACGACTCCGACGCGGGGCGGGCATGGGCAGCGGCGATCACCGCCCTCATGAGCGGCGTCGCCTACCGGCGCTCGGCGGAGCTGGCGGCGGCCGTCGGCCCATACCCGGGATGGTCGGAGCCGGGCAACCCCGAGGCCCACATCGACGTCGTGCGGCGGCACCGGGCCGCGGTGGACCAGATCGACGTCTCGCTGGCGCCCCGGCGCATCGTTGACGCGGCCAAGCTTGCCTGGGACGACGCCATTGAACTCGGCAAGCAGCACGGCTACCGCAACGCCCAGGTCAGCCTCATCGCCCCCACCGGGACGATCAGCTTCCTGCTCGACGCCGACACCACCGGCATCGAGCCGGACCTGGCCCTGGTCAAGACCAAGAAGCTGGTCGGCGGGGGGACGATGAAGATCGTCAACCAGGGCGTGCCGCAGGCGCTCAAGAAGATGGGGTACCCGCCCCGCCACATCGCCGACATCATCGAGTACGTCGCGGACAACAACACGGTGAAGGGTGCCCCGCACCTGCACCAGGAGCACTACCCCGTGTTCGACTGCGCCATGGGGGACAGCCCGATCCACTACATGGGCCACGTGAAGATGCTCGCCGCCGTGCAGCCGTTCCTGTCCGGGTCGTCGTCCAAGACCGTCAACATGCCCGAGGACGCGACGGTCGAGGAGATCGAGGCGCTCTACATCCAGGGGTGGCAGCTGGGGCTCAAGAACCTCGCCATCTACCGGGACAACTGCAAGGTCGGACAGCCGCTGTCGGCCGACAAGAAGAAGCCGGCCCCCGAGGCGGCGAAGCCCGAGCGCCCCGCCCCGACCCGGCGCCGGCTGCCCCGAAAGCGCCCCGCCCGGACCACCTCGTTCCGCATCGCCGACTGCGACGGCTACGTCAACGCCGGCGAGTACCCCGACACCGGGGAGCTGGGCGAGATCTTCCTCAAGGTCGCCAAGCAGGGCAGCACGCTGGCCGGCGTCATGGACGCCTTCGCCATCGCCATCTCGATCGGCCTGCAGTACGGCGTGCCGCTGAAGGCCTACGTCGAGAAGTTCATCAACATGCGCTTCGAGCCGTCGGGGATCACCGACGACCCCGACTTCCGCTTCGCCACCTCCGTGGTCGACTACATCTTCCGGCGCCTCGGTGCCGACTACCTGAGCCCCGAGGACCGGGCGGCCCTCAACGTGCTCACCACTGCCGAGCGCAAGCGGGCCCTGGACGGCGGGTTGCCCCAGGTCTCCAACGGCCACGGCAAGGACGACAAGGAGGAACCGGAGCCGCCGGCCGTGGAGGAGCCACGCCTCGTCGTGCGTACCGTCAGCGATGCGCCTATGTGCTACACATGCGGCATCTCGATGCAACCGGCCGGGTCGTGCTTCGTGTGCCCGTCCTGCGCCACGACGAGCGGCTGTTCGTAGCTTTGGCCGTGGGTCGATGACGGACCTCGGCCACCTCGCGCTGGGCGTCCGGAACCCCATCTGCGGGCCGCCAAGGACCTCATGGACCGCTGCTATGCCGAGCCGTTGTCGCTCGACGAGGTCGCCCAGCGGGCTGGCTACTCCCGGTACCACTTCCTCCGGGAGTTCCGGGCCGCCTACGGCGAGACCCCTCGGGCCTACCTCACCCGCCGACGCATCGAGCGGGCCAAAGACCTGCTCCGCTCGGCCAACCTGACGGTCACCGAGATCTGCCACATGGTCGGCTTCTCGAGCCTCGGGTCGTTCAGCGCCCGCTTCACCGAGTTGGTGGGCTGCCCGCCGACGGCGTACCGGCAGGATGCAGTCGCCAGCGGTGGGCCTCCTCCCATCCCCGGTTGTTTCCTCATGATGTGGACCCGGATGGCACCGCCGCCCGGCTCCGCTGGCTGAGCAATCGGGGAGAAGCCTTCCGCAGCCCGGCGGGTCTAGCCTTCCGTTGTCGGCGACCGTTGTCGGCGACGGAAAGGGGAACGGCAATGATCAGGCGGCTCTCGCACGCAGGGTCCCGGTGCTCGACCAGGACGCCGCCAAGGCCTTCTACATCGAGAAGCTCGGCATCGAGGTGCGCACCGATGCCATGATGGACGGGTTCCGCTGGCTCACCGTCGGCCCCCACGACCAGCCCGACATGGAGTTCATCCTCTTCACGCCCGGGCCGCCGATGCACGACGAGGAAACCGGGGCGCAGATCCTGGCTCTCGTTGCCAAGGGTGCCATCGGCGGAGGCGTCTGGGAGACCGACGACTGCCGGGCGACCTACGAGGAGCTGACCGCCAAGGGCGTCGAGTTCCTGCAGGAGCCGGCCGAG
>DASPZW010000079.1:0-8205 GCA_035636055.1 Actinomycetota bacterium | reverse complement strand
AGCCGCTCGGCCGCGATCTTCCAGAGGTTGTCCCCCGGAACCACCCGGTGGCTGGCGGGGTCCGGGCCGGACGTGCCGGCCGGCGGGGGCCCGCCGGAGCCCGTCACGGCGGGGACCGGAGGGCGGGGGGCCGGAGGCTGGGGGGTTGGAGCCGGCAGTGTTCCGGGGCGCGCCCCCGGCGGCAGCAGCACACCCGGCTGACCATCGACGACCACCACCACGGGGGCCGGGTCGGGTGGTCCGCCAGCACTGGCGAAGGCGGCGCCGGCGCCCGCCAGCGTGGCGACCATCGACAGCGCCACCGCCCGGTCGACCAGCCGCCGGATGGGGGCAGGTGTCGTCCATTCGAGTGCCCCCAGCAGCCGGGGGACCGGGATCCGGATGACACGGGCGGCGAGGTAGAGGACCGTGGTCGCGAGCAGCCACCAGGCGCAGCCGGTGGCGACGAGGCGCAGCACGGAGATCACCGCGTCCTGCGGGGCGGTGCTGCGCAGCCAGCCTTCCCACGCCGAGATACTGGCCCCCGGAGTGGTCAGGTACGGAAGCGAGCCAAGGCGCTTGAGTGCTGGCACAGAGCCCACCTCCACCCCGACAAGCACCAGGAGGCGCAGAAAGATGCCGATAGCGGATGGTTTCGCATAGGAACGCATGACTGGGCTAGATTAGCCAGGCGGCCCGTGCGCTGTCAAGTCCTAGAGGTGTCTTTTTGTGTGGTGAAGCGGGAACTGGCCCTCGGCTTCAACAACTTTGAGTACAAACTGTTGTTCTACAGCGGTTTGTACTCAAAGTTTGTCGGAACGGCGGTTAGAACCGGACGAAGCGGCCTAATTCCCTTTGGGAGGCTCCGCCGGCTCGGCCGGTCCCGGCTCGGCCGGTGCCGGGGAAGGCTTCGCCTCGCCCGGGGCACCCCGGTAGCGCAGGATCAGGTAGCCGCAAACGGCCACGACCACGATGCTCGTGAGTTGGCTCCCCGTCAGCCCAAGGATCCAGCGCTTGTCCACGCGCAGGAAGTCCGTCACGATGCGGCCCGACGTGTAGAGGCCGGCCCAGGTCAGGAACAGCAGGCCCCGGCGGTGGGGGCGGCGCTCGAGCAGAAGCAGGATGCCGAAGATCACGAAGCACCACAGCGAGTCGTACAGGGCGGTCTGGTGAACCTGGATCCCCGGCAGGATGCAGCCCGTCGAGGTCGGATACACGTGGTGTCCCGAGGGGGTGAGGCAGGGCGGCGGCGAGATGAGGTTGCCTCCCCGGTAGACCCAGCCAAGGAAGAAGTGGGTGGGCTTGCCGAGGTGGTCGCCGATGACCAGGTCTCCGGAGCGCCCCAGGGCGATGCCGAGCGCCAGGCCCGGGGCGCCGAGGTCGGCGAGCTCCCAGAAGTCGAGATCGTGCTTGCGGAAGTAGTACGTGGCGGACAGGACGCCGCCGATCAGTCCCCCGATGAGTGAGATCCCGCCCTTCCAGATCTGCAGCCACTGCAGGGGTGAGCTGAACGAGTCCAGGTGACCCACGACGTAGGCAGCCCGGGCGCCGATGATAGCGCCGACGACGCCCCAGGCCGCCGTGTTCCAGGCGTGGTTCTCGTCCAGGCCCCGTGCCCGAGCCCGCCGCGCCATCAGCCAGGCACCCACGAAGCACCCGAACGCGATGCCGACCCCGTGCGGGGAGAACTGCACGGGGCCGATGCCGATCCGGGGTATGACCTTCCAGCCGATCATGGGTGCTCAACGCCCATCCTACGGTCGAGCCGGAGGCGCGGTCGCCAATCTCGATACATTCGACTGCGCACGGCAGGCGTTGAGTACAATGCGCACGGGAGAGTTGGATTGGCTGGGAGGGAATGACGGATGACCTATGTGATCTGCGAGCCTTGCATCGGAGTAAAGGACCGCGCCTGCGTTGACGAGTGCCCGGTCGACTGCATCTATGAGGGTGAAGAGCAACTGTTCATCCACCCCGAGGAATGCGTCGACTGTGACGCTTGCCTTCCCGCCTGCCCCGTCGACGCCATCTACCCGGGCGACAACGTGCCCGCCGAGTGGAAGAACTTCATCGAGGTCAACAAGGTGTTCTTCATCGAGCATCCCGATGCTTCGGGAGGCGCCTCGGAAAGCCCCTTCGCACCCAGCGAGGAGCGTGGCAGCGGCGAGTAGCGGTCCGCCCACGGGAGGACTCGCTCCCGAGCAACGCCTGGGCGAGAAGCTCTCGATCCTGTTCCGGATCGACGGAGACCCGGAACATCCATACAGCGAGGTCGTAGGGCTGCTTCAGCGCGTCGCCTCCGACGCCGAGGGAGCCAGGACGCTCACCGTGTGCCGCCGCGACGGGTCGGTCGTCGATGTCGCCGAGGCCGACGTCATCCGCCTCAAGTTCATCCCGACGCAGCGGGGCCCGTTCCGCACGCCGGCTTCGTGGGGGCGGGGCTAAGCGATCGTGCCGGTCGCCGTTGGCGGTGTGGCCCGGAACATCCCCTGGACCCGCATGGCATAGAGCAGGTCCCCGTGTACCCGCACCTCCTGCTCGGCGAACGCCTTCACCGCATCCTGCAGATCGGTGACGAGGCGAAGGAAGACCGGGAGGGTCATCGAGAGGTGCACCCGGCTTGTGACCGGCTCGCCCTCCTCGGCGGTGAGCGTTCCTTCGGAGATCTCGGTCCAGTAGGAGAAGGTGCGATCCGGCGTCGAGATCGTCCAGGCGATGACGCCGTCCTCGGCAACCTCGGGGTTCAGCTCCTGGGGCATGAGCAGGAAGACGAGCTCGACGAGTGGATCGGCGCCGCCCATCAGGGCGACGAACGCAGTGATCCCGTCGTCGTCGAGGCCGTCGAGCGAGCCCGCCAGCCACTTGCGCTCATCGGTGACCATCGTGGACGTAGATACCATGCGCCCCTCCTTTTCGATGCGGGCACGATACGGGCTCATACGGGCTCATACGGGCTCATAATCCAGGTTGGATTATTAGAGTAAGGCTATGATCCAGGATGGACTAATGTCAAGAGCCCGGGCGCAACTTCCTCCTGGCGATTTCGTCTTCCTCGCCTTCCTCACGGGTGGTGCCCTCTCCGCCTACGACATCAAGACCCTGATGGCGCAGACGGTCAGCTTCTTCTGGTCGGCCGCCCACAGCCAGGTCTACCAGCAGGCGTCGCGCCTGCTGAGGGACGGCTACGTCTCGGAGGAGGCGACGGTGGGCTCCCGCCGCCGGCGGCTGCTCGCCTTGACCCCCAAAGGGCGAGAGGCGCTCGACGAATGGCTCCGGGCGCCGTCGCCGCTCGTCCAGGCCTACGATCAGTCACTGGTCAAGCTGTTCTTCGGGTCGGAGGTCGACCGGGCGGACCTTGTGGGGATGCTGGAGGACCAACGGCGCCGCCACGCCGAGCTTCTGGGCCGGTACGAGGCGATCCTGGCAGTGCTGGAGACGGTCGACACCAGCCCCCACCCGCCGTACCAGCTCCTCACGACCCGCCTCGGGGTGGGGGTGGAACGGGCATGGCTGGCGTGGCTGGACGAGACGCTTGCGGCCCTGCGCCAATGAGGTCGCGAAGTGGCAACCTCCCAGAAACCTCGCTTCGAGATTCTGCGAAAATGGTGACGTGGCCAGGTTCGGTAAGCCCAAGCGTGATGAGCTCGAGAAGCTCAAGGAGTTTGCAGCCAAGCACCAGGGGGTGGAGGGCTACCTGGAGCCGCGCACTGCCACATTCGACCAGTCGCTTCTCGTCGTCGCACGCGGTGGTGAGTGGCAACGGGTGCCGGTCGCGGACCGCAAGCGGGCCGAGGCCTTCTGCAAGAAGCTCGGGATCCCCTTCTACGACGCAGGCATCGTCGGCTACCCGGAGCGCATGCGGGGCAGGAGCAAGGCGAAGCCCGCCCCCGAAGCGCCGACACCCGCGGAGCTCGAAGCCTGGTTCCAGGCAGACCCGGCGCCCGAGGGCGACTGACAGGCCCGGGAGTTCCTACAAGTCCAGCAGGACGGCAGCCGCCGACGTGGCGACGAGCACCGCGTTCTGCTCGGCCATCGCCACCGCCCCGTCCGCCAGCGACTCGGTCTCTGCCCGGTTGAGGATCACGCCGGACACGGCCCCGGCCCGCAGGCCCATCGTTGCGGCCATGACGAACAGCGTCGCCGCCTCCATCTCGAAGTTGAGCACACCCAGGGTGCTCCACATCTGGATCGAGCCCTGGAGCTCCGGGAGGACGTAGCCCCGGAAGGTGTCCCGGCGCTCCTGGCCCGGGTAGAAGGTGTCGCTCGACGCCGTGATCCCAAGGTGCATCCTGACCTCGTTGGCAACGGCCCCCTCGATGAGGGCCCCGACGACGCCGAAGTCCGCCACCGCCGGGTACTCGAGGGGGGCGAAGTGCCGTGAGGCGCCATCGAGTCGCACGGCCCCCGTCGAGATGACGACGTCACCCGGAGCGATCCCCGGCTGGATGGCCCCGGTCGTACCCACCCTGACGAAGGTGCGGACCCCCAACTCGGCGAGCTCTTCGACGGCGATCGACAACGAGGGCCCCCCGATGCCGGTCGAGGTGACGACCACCGGCCTGCCTGCGGCGCTGGCCCGCCACGTTGTGAACTCCCGTTCCGAAGCGATGGCCCTCGGGCTGTCGAGCGTGGCGGCGATCAGTCCCACCCGTGCCGGGTCTCCCGGCAGGAGGGCAAGCGTTGCCCCCTCGATCTGCCCGGCATCGATGCCGAGGTGGTTGACGGCCACGGGGCGAGTCTAACCATCCCCGCTGGCGGACCCAAGTGCGGCCTCCGACCCGGGACCCTCAGCCGTTGCTGTCCCCTCCAAACGGTGCCTGGTCGTGGAAGTCGAACAGGTCGAAGAGGTCGCCGACGGCGGGGCCGTTGGTCGGGACGTAGGGGTTGGCCTCGAGGCTGCCCTTGTTGAGGAAGATCCACCCGGTTCTGGGGGGCCGAAGAGGTTGCGGGAAAACGGGGTATCCTTGGTCACGTAGTTTCGAGGCAACGTCGACTAGGGTTGTCGTCGAGTAGCAGGCCCTGGAGAACTGGCCCACCGAACGGGAGGACCGAAATTGGAAGCCGGAACCGTTGAGACCGTCGAGACCCAGACGCAGGTGGTCGCCCTCACTGAGACGGCTGCCAGGAAGGTGCGCCAGTTGCTCGAGCAGGAGGGCAACGCCGAGTTCTTCCTCCGCGTCGCTGTCCAGCCGGGCGGTTGCTCGGGCCTGCGCTACTCGCTGTACTTCGACGACCGCGCCATGGACGGCGACATCGAGAGTGTGACCGATGGTGTGCCCGTCCGGGTGGACCGGATGTCGGCTCCGTACCTCCGTGGATGCCGCATCGACTGGCTGGAGACCCTTCAGCAGTCGGGCTTCACCATCGACAACCCGAACGTCCACGGCACGTGCGCCTGCGGAGACTCCTTCCACTAGGCAGCGGTCCCGCAGTAGCCAGCAAGATTCCGGTCGCCGGGCACCTGGGTGCCCGGCGATTCGCGTCCGGGGAGCCCGGGCGCCGGGAGGGCCGGGGGGCGGGGCCGGGGGGCCGGAACCTCGGAAGAAAACACGCGTCTTTAAGCGTCATTCCTTCCGGAGTTCGGGGCGAACCCCGTGTCGGGGGAGCCCGGATTCGAGGGCCTCGGCGAGGACCCCGGGGGGGAGGCGGTCCACGCCGACGGGCGGCGCGGGAGCGTCGGTGCCCGGCACCAGCTCGCACTGCCACCAGGCAACGTCGTGCCAGGCCCCGAGTTTCCACCCCAGCTTGCGCTGGACGCCCGCCAGCTGGAAGCCGAGCGACTTGTGCAGCCGCATGCTCGTCGGGTTTGGCAGCGCCGTTCCCGCAATGGCTTGCCGGTAGCCCTGCCTGGCCAGTACCTCGAGCAGGGACCGGTAGAGCGCCCCGCCCACGCCCTTGCCCTTGCGGTCCGGGGACACGTACCGGGGACACGTAGATGCTGGTCTCGACCGACCACCGGTAGGCGGCCCGGGGCTGGTAATGATGGGCGTAGGCGTATCCGAGGAGCTCCTCGCCTTCGGTGAGGACGATCCACGGGTGGGCCGGCAACACGCCGGCGATGCGGGCGGCCATCTCGTCGGGAGTCGGGGGTTCCAGCTCGAAGGAGATGTGGGTCGACGCCACCACCGGGCCGTAGATGGCCTGGATGGCGGGGGCGTCGGCGACGGTGGCGAGCCGGATCTCCACCTCAGTGTCCCGAGGTGCTGACATGCTTGTACTCGATCATCCGCAAACGATAGAAGGCTGCGGGAGGCCCTGTCGGCCGGAGGCGTCACCGGGCAAGTGAGTGGGGGCCATGATCCGAGGGACGGTGCTCGCTGCCGGAGTGGCCCTCGGTCTTCTTGGCGCAGGGTGCGGCTCCCCGGCCCGGCACGTGGCTGCGCCCGTCGTGGCCTCTCCGACGCCCACGGTCTCGCCGTCTGCCGTCGTCCTGACGACGCCCCCCACCCTTCCCCCACCCCCAGCGCCGTCTCCTTCGCTCACCCATGGGCAGGGCGGCCATTCAGCCTGCCCGGCCACGCTGGCCGGTCAGCTGGCCGACGCCGGTCCGGGGACCCAGATCGTCACCGTCGATGCTCAGTCCGCGGCCTCGACCGCGGCCGCCGTCGCCCTCTGGCAGCGTTCCGGCGGCTGCTGGAGCTTGGCGGCGGGCCCCTGGCCAGGTCGCGTTGGCGCAACGGGCGTCTCCGACCACCATCGGGAGGGTGACGGGTCCACTCCCTCCGGCGTCTATGCGTTCGGCCCGGTGATCTACGGCATTGCGGCCAGTCCCGGCGTCCGCTACAGCTACCACAGGCTTGTCTGCGGGGACTGGTGGGACGAGGACCCGGCGTCGGTGACCTACAACACGTTCCGGCATGTTGCCTGTGGCACCGCCCCGCCATTCCACGGCAAGAGCGAGGCATTGTGGGAGGTCACGAGGGCCTACCAGCGTTTCGCCGTCGTCGACTACAACGCCCATCCGGTGGTCCCGGGAGCCGGATCGGCAGTCTTCGTGCACGACGACACCTGGGGCCCCACCATCGGCTGTGTCAGCGTGGCGGCGGCCAACCTCGACCGGCTGCTGGTGTGGCTCGATCCCCGGCAGTCCCCGACGATCGTGATCGGGACGGAGGCCGAGATCCGGCGGCTCTAGGATGAAGGGGAGCGGGTCCCTACGACGACGAGGAGGAAGCGGATGCCCAATTATTGGATCATCGTCGGCAGCCCGGACAACTTCGAGAAGACCGCGGAGCTTGGTTTCACCGTGCAGGGCATGAAGACCCGCCAACGCAGGAAGGCGGGGCGCATGGCGGCCGGCGACCAGTTCGTCTGGTACATCACCGGCGAAATGGCGTTCGCCGGGTACGCCACCATCACGGGGCCCTCGTTCGAGGACCACGAGCTCATCTGGTCCTCCGGGAAGAAAAAGGACGAGGACTACCCGTGGCGGGTGCCGATCCGCAAGGAAGCCGCATTGCCCGGGGAGCGGCGGGTGCCGGCGGAGAGCCTGGCACGCAAGCTCGCCTACGTCTCGAAGTGGCCGGCCGAGCACTGGCGCCTGGCGTTCCAGGGCAACGTCCACGAGATCCCCGAGGGCGACTTCGAGACGATCAAGGCCGAGATCGACAGAGCCGTGAGCGAAGCTGCATAAGAACTCCAGCGAAGCGGCCCACCAGGGGGCGGCGATGGGGTGACCGAGGGGAGTCGAACCCCCGACCTTCGGGACCACAACCCGACGCTCTAACCAGTTGAGCTACGGCCACCATCCGGCGGAAACCAGTCCGCCCTCGTCGATGGTAGCACCACACCACTCGTCGCCCGGGTAGCCTCGGAGGCATGAGGAAGCACGCGCATGTCGTGGTGGTGGGCGGCGGCATCCTCGGCTGCGGCGTCGCCGCCGAGCTCGCCGGGCGCGGGGCGGCGGTGGTCCTCGTGGAGCGCGGCCAGATCGCCGCGGGTGCCTCCGGCCGGAACCACGGATTGATCTTCAAGCCCGAGCACCCCCAGTTGGGTGGACTGGCCCACGCGTCGGCCGAGATCTACCGGGAGCTGGCGACCCGGACGGCACTCGACCTCTCGCTAGACGAGGCCCCTCGCGGCCTGGTCATCGCCGTCGCCGAGGAGTCCCAGTGGCCGGCCGCCGCGCGGGAGGCGACCGCGGCCGCCCGGGTCGGCACCAGCACCCAGCGACTCGACGAAGCCGGTCTGCGGGAGCTCGAGCCGGCCCTGGCGCCGGGGCTGCTC
>DASPZW010000078.1:0-6470 GCA_035636055.1 Actinomycetota bacterium | reverse complement strand
CTCGCCGTTGAGCATCGGGTTCTCCACGATGTGGCGCACCAGCGAGGCAAACTCCTCCGGCCGCCCGAGCCGTCGGGGGTGCGGGACGCCGGCGGCGAGGCGCTGGCGTGCATCGTCCGGCAGCATCGCCAGCATCGGCGTGTCGAAGATGCCCGGGGCGACGGCGGCCACCCGGATCCCCGCTCCCGCGAGGTCGCGGGCCGCGGTGAGCGTCAGCGATACGACGCCGCCCTTCGACGCCGAGTAGGCTGCCTGGCCGATCTGGCCCTCGAAGGCGGCCACGGACGCGGTGAGCACCACGACGCCCCGCTCGCCCTCGTCCTCCCTCCTGTCCAGGGGGCGGCGGGCCATGCGGGCGGCGGACAGGCGCAGGAGATTGAAGCTGCCGACCAGGTTGATCCGCACCACGGCCTCGAACTGCTCCAGCGGCAGCGGCGTCCCTTCCCTGTCCAGGACACGGCCGATGGTGGCGACCCCGGCGCAGTTGACGGCGACATCGATGCCCCCGAACGTCGCCTCGGCGGCGGAGAGGGCGGCATCGAGTTCCTCGCCGGACGTGACGTCGGCCGGGAAGAACCCCACCCCGTCACCCAGCGCCTGCACCGCGTCGGGGCCGGGCGACCCCGGCAGATCGACGAGGGCGACGAAGGCTCCCGCCTCGTGCAGTGCAACGGCGGTGGCCCGGCCGAGGCCGGACGCCCCACCGGTGACCACCGCGGTTCTGCCGGCAAGCTTCATCGACCTTAACCGTCGGGGCCTCAGCCCTCGACGACGTCGCCGCTCATTTCGTTGACCTCGACGCCGAGGTCGACGGCATAGGCGACCGCGGCGTCCAGCGCGTCCTCCGCCCCCTCGATCTCGAGGATCACCCAGCCCATGCGTTCCTCGACGTTGGCCCGCCGGACGTTGGTCACGACGCCGAAGCGCGTCCCCATCGTGTAGATGACGGGTTGCGTGATGAGGTCCTCGGGAAACGTCAGCAGGATCCGGCGGCGGGCCATCAACGTGGGCCCGCACCGAGCGCCGCCGCCGGGATCAGCACCTGCTCGTTGAGGGCGCCACGGCGGTAGCCGCGTTCGTCGATGGCCACCGAGGCGAAGCCCATGTCACGGAGCGCCTGCGACACGGTGGACGAGAGGGGGAGGAGGCGGCCCACCTCGTCGCGGCCGACCTCGACCCGGGCCGCATCGTCGCCGAGGTCACGCACCCGCAGGACGGAGAACCCGAACGAGGCGATCAGCTCCTCGGCCCGCTCCACCCGGGCGAGGGCCGCCGGCGTCACGGGGACACCGTAGGCGAGGCGGCTGGCGAGGCAGGCGGCTGCGGGTTTGGCGGCCGTCGGGAGCCCGAGTTGGGTGGACATCTCGCGCACATCGGCCTTCGAGAGGCCCGCTTCGACGAGCGGGTGGCGACCCCCGCGCTCGGTCGATGCCGCGTGGCCGGGGCGCCAGTCCCCGAGGTCGTCGGTCACAGTGCCGAGGAGCACGGGCACCCCGCGGGTCGCAGCCAGCGGTTGGAGGCGGTCGAAGAGGGCGGACTTGCAGTGGTAGCAACGGTTCAGTGGATTGGCGACGTAGTCGGGGTCCTCCAGCTCCGCCGTCCCGACGACGAGGTGGCGCCAGCCTCGTCCCTCGGCCAGGGCGACGGCGGCGGCAAGTTCCCGGCGGGGCAACGAGGGCGAGTCGGCGGTGACGGCGGTCGATGCTGCGCCGAGGACGCTGTGCGCCACCTCTGCCAGCAGGGCGCTGTCCACGCCGCCCGAGTAGGCGACGAGGGCACCGGGGAGCGCCCCGAGCACGTCCCGCAGGGCGGCGAGGCGGTGCAGGGCCGGCGGACCGGGTGAGGGCATGGCCGCATCATAAAGGCCCGGTAGCGTGCGTGGTCTACCGGCTCAGTTCCCCGATCGGTTTAACTCTTCTTTGAGTATAAAGTGATGTAGAGCAGCGGTTTGTACTCAAAGAATCCGAGCGGGCCAGAGCTGGTTAGACTTCGGCGGCGGCCCCGGCAGCTCCCCCAGTGCCCTCCAGCGGGGAGACGACCGGCGCCCGTCCCCGCCAGCGGAGATCCTCGACCATGATCGCCGCCTGGAAGGCGCAGAACAGCGCGGCCCCGACGACGAAGACGATCCGGTAGGCCACGTCGTTGCCCGGGCCTCCCCCATCGAAGATCAGCCGGTCGGCGGCCATGGCGATGAACAGTAGGCTCAGGTGGGCGATGGAGAAGCGGAAGAGGCGCATGGACTCGACAGGATCGAGGCTCCGCTGCAGTGCGAGCGCCCTCCGGACGAAAAGCACCCCGAGGATCACCGCTGCGCCGAGGTAGATCGGCCCCATCGATGCCAGCGGGTACAGCAGGAGGCTGACGCCGAGCAGCGAGAGCGTGTAGAGGAGGATGTGGCGGGCGGTGGCTGGCGCACCCCGCACCACCGGCAGCATCGGCACTTTGGCGGCCGCGTAGTCGTCTGTGTAGCGCAGCGACAGCGCCCAGAAGTGGGGCGGGGTCCAGAAGAAGATGATGGCGAACATCACGACCGCCGGGAGGCCGACCCGGCCGGTGACGGCCGCCCACCCAACCAGCACGGGGGCCGCGCCCGCCGCCCCACCGATGACGATGTTGCTGGGGGTCGCCCGCTTGAGCCAGAGCGTGTAGACGAACACGTAGAACAGCGTGGCCCCCACGGCGAGGACCGCCGCCAGCAGGTTGACGGTCGCGGCGAGGAAGGCGAATGACAGGACCTCGAGGATGATCCCGAAGACCAGCGCCCTCGGCGGTTCGACCTGCCCGGCGGGCAGCGGCCGGCCGGACGTGCGCTCCATGAGGTCGTCGATGTCACGGTCGACGTAGCAGTTGATCGCCCCCGCCCCGCCGGCCGCCAGCGACCCGCCGAGCAGGGTCGCGCCGATAAGCGCCAGCGATGGCCAGCCGCGGGCGGCGACCACCATCGCCGGGACCGTCGTGATGAGCAGCAGCTCGATGACTCTTGGCTTGGTGAGCATGAAGTAGGCCCGCACCCGTTGCCCCACGCCGGCCCGGCCCGCCGCCTGGCTGCCGGCTGCCTCCTCCGGGGGCCGCGGGCCGGACGCCTCCAGCCGGTAGGCGAGCACGACCATGACCACCGCGGCGCCCCACAGCGTGGCTCCCCCCAGGACGTGGGCGACGACCGCCCACGGCGCCGTCTTCGTCCAGATGTTGGCGGCCCCGGCCAGCGCCTGGGCGAGCCACATGGCGACGGCGATCCCGGCGAAGACGTTCACCGGTCGGAGGCGGGCCTCCCTGCGCGTGGCCACGAAGAGGCGGGCGAGGCCGAGGCCCAGCACCAGCGCGGCGACCCGGTGCACGAAATGGATGACGGCGTGCGGCGACGTCGTGGACGGGATCACCCGGCCGTCGAACAGGGGCCAGTCGCCGAACACGAGGGCAGCCCCCCACTGCGTGACGTAGGTGCCGAGGATGGCGACGCCCAGGGTGAGACCTGCCACCCCCGCCGCCTCGCGGGCCAGCGTGCCGAACCTCCCGCCCCGTGGCCGACGGGGATAAAAGGAGTTCACGGTCGTCGTGACCACGACGGCGAGCAGGGCGAGCGAGGTGACGAAATGGATCATAACAAGGTGGGTGTTGAGCTTCGAGTCCACGACGAGTTTGCCGAGGAAGGCCTGGACGGCGATGACCCCCACGGCCGCCAGCGACGGCCAGAACAACGACGGCACGGAGCGATACTTCACCCAGGCGTAGATCGCCACCGCCAGCACCAGCACGGTGACGACCGAGACCGACGCCCGGTGCGAGTACTCGACGATCTCGTGGAAATGCAGCGGGGGGTACCACTTGCCGTGGCAGCGGGGCCAGTCCGGGCACCCGAGGCCCGAACCGCTCGCCCGGACGGTGCCGCCGACACCGATGAGGTACAGCGTCGCCGCGGAGGTCGCGATCGACAGCTTCTGGAATCGGGTCACCAGGCGGGATCCTCCGGGACTAAAGGCCCGGGGCCTATTCCTCTCGGGCGCCGGGCGGCACATGATAGCGCGCCGCGCGAAAGGTTGGTCGGCCGTCAGTGGACGGTCAGCGTTCCCTTCATGGAGTTCGGGTGGATGTCGCACTGGAACTCGTAAGTCCCCGCGGGGAGGCCCGGGATGTCGTAGGTCACGGACTGGCCCGGCGCCGCGACCGCTGGCTGCTCCGCCGGCTTCGTGTACGGGGCGGGGCCACTGATGATGTCGAAGTTGTGGGCGGCCGAGTCGCCGTTCTTGAAGTTGATCTTGGTGGGGGTGTTGGCGGCGATGTCGATCTGCTGCTTGGAGAAGGCGATGTTGGCGGCCCCGAGGAAGATTGGCCCCGTGGCAACCTTCCCCCCACCCGACGCCGACGTCCCAGCCGCGGCCACCGTGACTTTGCCGGTCATCTGGGTCGGGTGGACGTCGCAGTGGAAGAAGTAGGTGCTCCCCGCCTTCAGTCCCGTGACGGTATAGGTCTTGCTGCCGCCTGCCGGCACGATCTCGCCCGCGAACAGCGATGGCGCGGTGGCGCTGTCGCCGTCGAAGATGTGGACGCTGTGCGACGCGGTGTCCTCGTTGCGGAAGTCGATGGTGGCGTTGCCCGGCGGCAGCGTGAAGTTCGGGGGGATGAAGGCGATGTTCTTGGCGGACAGCGCCACCGGCGGGGCCGGCTTCTCGACCACCTTGGGGGCCTTGATGGTGATGATCTTGGCGGCGGCCGCCCCGCCGATCACGATGGGCACGGCGATCACCAGGAGGAGCAGGAACGTCGTCGCGCCCCCGACCTTGCGCATGGCGATGATGCCGCAGGTCACCAGGATGTTGAGGGCGGTCATGAGGGCGACGGCGACCGCGACCTGCTTGGGCACGTTCAGCAGGATGCGGGAGAAGAGGAAGACCACGATGGCCATGATGGCGAAGATCCCGAAGGGTACGCCGAGGGGCAGCGTGGTGCGCTCGCGCCGGTCTTCAGCCATGCAGGGGTTCGATCATTGAGGGTCCTTCGACTCAGTGCGGTTGAGCTCTCGTTCGACTGCCTGCCACTCCAGCACATCCGGCCGCTCGGGGCGTTCCTCCTTGCTGGACCAGCGGAAGAATAGCACCGCGATGATGCTCCACAGCAGGATGCCCATCCCCAGCTTCATGATCAGCCCGGAGATGCGGGTGTCGTCGACGGCGGAGATGCCGAAGGCCCGGGGGACCGTTGTGTAGAAGTGGTACAGCGGGCTCGAGGCGAACGTGAGGAAGGAGGCGGGCACCGTCGGGATGATCGTCTGCCCGAACAGGTAGACCATCTGGGCCGGGTACGAGAGCCTCGGCAGCTCGGGCAGCGGGGACACGACGGGCCACCACATGATGGTTGCGGCCGTGAAGAGGGCGATGTGCGAAGCCACGTGCACGACCTGGTGGTGGAGCGTGAGATCGAGCAGCGCCGGCCAGTGCGAAGTCACGAGCACCGCGTTGAAGATGATGAGGGCGGGCAGGGGCCGGGTCACGCGCTTCATGACCGGCCAGAGCCCGGGCCGGCGGACGAGGGTCCGGGCAAGCCAGTGCGGGGTGCCCAGCAGGAGCAGCGGCGGGGCGGCGAGCGTGAACAGCAGGTGCTGCACCATGTGGGCGCTGTAGAGGTAGTTGGCGGCGATGTCGGAGAGGGGCCAGCCCTCGGCAACCGCGATCGTCAGCAGGCCGGCGGCGAAGCAGGCCTTCTGGCCGCGGGTGGCCACCCCTTCGCCCGGTTCGACGAAGCGCGGGCCGAGGAGATGCAGCGCCGCCCAGTAGGCAGCGGCGAGGCTGATGACTTCCAGGTAGACCTCGGGGTGGAGGTGGAAGGCCCAAGGGGACAGGCCGGGCGGCAGGGCAGCTGCGATGAGCAACCCGGTCTCAGTGGTAGTGGAAGAGGGTGGTCAGGGCCACCGTGTAGACGATCAGGGCAAGGATGATGCCCATCACCAGCAGGCGGCGGAAGAGGTGGGTGTCGAACTTGAGGTGCATGAAGTAGAGGCCGACCAGGCCGAACTTCAGGATCGACATGAAGATCAGCAGCGGGGCCAGGACCCCCTTGAGGCCCTTCGCGTAGTAGACGGCGACCTCGATGCTCGTGAGAGCAGCAAGCACGAAGGCGACCTTGATGTACTCCATGGGGCCCGGGTGGGCGTGCTCCACCGCGTGGGGCGCGACGGCTGGGGTGCCGGCTGCCTCGCTCATCTCTTCGACGCCGGGATCAGGTAGACGACGGTGAAGATCACGATCCACACCACGTCGACGAAGTGCCAGTACAGCCCGGCGATCTCCACATTGAGGCTCTTCTCCGGCGGGATCTGGCCCCGCAGCGACATCCCCACCAGCGACAGCAGCCAGAGGATACCGACGGTCACGTGCATACCGTGAAAGCCGGTGAGCACGAAGAAGCTGCTGCCCGCCACGCTGGTGGAGAGGTTCAGCCCCTCGTGAGTGAAGGTGGTGAACTCGTAGACCTGG
>DASPZW010000077.1:0-2239 GCA_035636055.1 Actinomycetota bacterium | reverse complement strand
CCGTGGCCAAGGACACGATGCGGGCCTGGGTCATCGCCACCCCCGGCCCGATCGACGGCAACCCGCTCCGCCTCGTCGAGCGCCCCGTCCCGGTGCCGGCGGTAGGCGAGGTCCGGATCAAGGTGTCGCACTGCGGCGTCTGCCGCACCGACCTGCACCTCGCCGAGGGAGATCTGCCGCCCCACCGCCCCGGTGTCGTGCCCGGCCACGAAGTGGTCGGCGTCGTGGACGCCGTGGGCCCTGGCACCGTGCTCTTTGCCCCCGGCGACCGCCTGGGGATCGCCTGGCTACGATCGACCGACGGCACCTGCCGGTTCTGCCGGAGCGGCCGGGAGAACCTGTGCTGTTCCCCGGCCTTCACCGGATGGGACACCGACGGCGGGTACGCCGAGTACGCGGTCGTGGACGAGCGCTACGCCTACCGCCTTCCGCCGGCGGTGCCGGGCGAGGAGGCGGCCCCGCTGCTGTGCGCCGGGATCATCGGCTACCGGGCGCTGCGCCGGGCGGCGTTGCCGCCAGGGGGCCGCCTCGGCATCTACGGCTTCGGCGGCTCGGCGCACCTGACGGCCCAGGTGGCGCTGTCCGAGGGTGCCCGGCTCCACGTGATGACCCGGGGGGAGAAGGCAAGGGGGCTGGCGCTCGCGCTGGGTGCGGCCTCGGCCGGCGGGCCGGCCGACGCACCGCCGGAGCCGCTCGACGCAGCCATCCTGTTTGCCCCGGTGGGCGACCTGGTCCCGGTGGCCCTGGCGGCGCTCGACCGGGGCGGGACCCTCGCGGTGGCGGGCATCCATCTGAGCGACATCCCGACCCTGCGCTACTCCGACCACCTGTTCCAGGAGCGGACCCTGCGAAGCGTGACGGCCAACACCCGTGAGGACGGGCGGAAGTTCCTCCAGGCGGCGGCTCGCATCCCGGTGCGGGCGGTCACCCAGCCCTACCCGTTCGAGGAGGCCCCCGAGGCCCTGCGCGACCTGGCGCACGGGGCGTTCACGGGAGCCGCGGTCCTGGTGATGCCTTAAGCGAGGCGGATGGGGGAGAAGTGTTTCTTTTTGACC
Organism: Actinomycetota bacterium; assembly: GCA_035636055.1. Taxonomy (GTDB): domain Bacteria; phylum Actinomycetota; class CADDZG01; order JAHWKV01; family JAOPZY01; genus JAOPZY01. Next base: position 1,184 of record DASPZW010000077.1, on the reverse strand, counting down.
GCGTTCTACGCGGTCAAACAGAGAAACATCGATAGAATGGTGTTGTGGAGTGGCAAGCAGTGGCCAAAAGGCAGCATGGCCTTGTGAGTCGCGCCCAGCTTCTCGGCACCGGCATGCATCCCGATGCCATCTGGCGGCGCCTGCGCAACGGTGAGTGGGAGGAGGCACTCCCGAACGTCTACCGGGTCTCCGGCGCGCCGGTGACGTGGCTGCAATCGCTCATGGCTGCCTGCCTATGGGGCGGGGAGGATGCCGTCGCCTCCCACCGGGCCGCCTCGGCGCTGTGGGGGCTCGATGGCTTCGAGGAGGGCCCCCTGGAAAGAACGGCAGGCAAGAAGCATCAGCTCGGGGTTCGCTTCAGGGTGCATCAGCCGCCGGTGCCGCCGCACCTGACGACGGTCAGGCGGGGCGTTCCCGTGACCAACGCCTTCCGAACGATGTGGGACCTCGCCCCCGTCCTCATCCCCGATCGGCGCGAGCAGGTGTTCGACGAGATGCTCCGCAAGGGCCTCATCTCACTGCCGTCCATGAGGCGGGTGGCCGACCGGGGGAGCGGGCAGGGGCGGCGGGGGGTGACGGTCATGCGACAGCTCCTCAACGAGCGGGATCCCGACTACCAGCCGTCCGCGTCTGAACTCCAGCGCCGCGTCCGCAACCTGCTCACCGGCGCGGGCATCGACTTCGGAGTACGTCATCACCGACGAGGAAGGCAGGTTCGTTGCCCGAGGGGACTTCCGGATTGAGGGCGAGTGGGTCGTCGTCGAGGCCGAGGGCAGGGCCGACCATTCTTCGAGGGACGACTGGCTCCACGACCTCGACCGTCGCAACCGGGTGACGAGGCAGGGGTTTACGGTGGTCCATGTCACCTGGTACGACGTCACGCGCCGGCCCCAGCAGTGGCTCACGGGGCTGGAGCAGACGATCGAGCGTCAGCGGCGGCTGCGGACGTAGTCCGGAGGCTAGGAGGCTGGCTCTTTCCTGCGCCAGGAGACCTTGCTCTCGGGGTGGACGAGGATCTGGGCCTGGTCCCGGCCACCGGGCGGCCCACCCGGGGTGAGGACCTCGGCCCTCCCCCGCACGACGACGCCCCATTTCGGCTGGCCGAAGACGGTGATGGCCACGCGGGGGTTACGCCGAATGTTGCGAAACTTGCGTGAATCAGGCTCGGTCTCGAAGCGGAGGCC
>DASPZW010000076.1:0-5550 GCA_035636055.1 Actinomycetota bacterium | reverse complement strand
GTCTTCCTTCGATCTCCCCGACGGCACCGCACAGCTGGCAGTCACCGAAGTCGGCGACGTCGCAGAGCTTGACGTACTGGCGCCCGGAGCGGCCCTGCGGCTTAGTCAAGCTCGGGTTGGTCAAGCTGCGGAGCGCCGCTTCACCCGGCGGCGCGCCGTCCCGACGGCGGTGGGCACTCCGAGCGCGGCAACCGTCAGGAGCGTAACGAGGAAGCCCAGCCGCAGCCCCGGGGCGTGGTACGAGAGTGAGACACGGCGTGCCCCTGCCGGCACCGGCACGCCCTGCACGAGGCCGTCCACCCGGACAACCGGCACGGTCCGCCCGTCGATGGTGGCGACCCAGCCGGGACTCCAGGCCTGGCTCACCACGAGCATGGCGGGGCGCGTGGTCTCGATGGAAAGGTCGACGGTCGTGGTGCCCCAGGTGGTGCTGGTCACCTTCCCCGCCGGCCCGGGAGGCCCAGTCGGGCAGGCGGGGCAGGACGCGTCGAGGAGGGCGGTGGCGGCGGGGTCGAACGGATGGACGCCATGGATGGCGTTCATCTCCTCGCTGAATGGCATGTCCTGCGTGGCCCCCACGAGGTAGGCGTCGGCCAGCCGTGGCGTGTAGTCGTAGCGGACGAGCGTGCTGGCGCTGACCACCACGGGCCGCCCTCCGACCAGCAGCGATCCCGGCCCCGGCCCGGCGCCGGACGAACCCGGCTCCCGGATCACCGTCGAGACGCGGAGCAGGTCGAACACGCGGCTGCCGGGCCGCCAGAGGTCGTCGGTGTAGTAGGCAGCGCCCCAAGGGGTCAGCCCCACGGCTGTGGCGTAGTCGGCAGGCATGAGGGAGTTGCTGGCGTTCACCGAGCGCATCTGCTTCGCGTCGGAGATGTGGACCCAGTCCTGGCCGATGGGCACGACGTTGCTACCGACGAACATATAGCGCGAGATCCCGCCGGCGGTAGCGCTCACACCACCCCACTGCATGGGTGTGGTCGGTGAGAGTTGGGCGGCGAGCTGCGCGGGAGGCGGGCTCACGAAACGCCACTGGTACCACCACCCGAACGACAGGACGAGGTCGAGGCTGACCACCACGATGGCGGCGAGGGCACCGGCACGGCGGGTGCGCAGCAGCAGGAAGACGCAGACCAGTCCGGCCACAGCGAAGGCACAGGGGATGGCCAGCGCGCTCAGGGCCGGCGTGGAGCCGGGGATGAACCGGCGGACCGACGCGAACCTTGGGACGGTGACGGCGGCCAGGAGAACGGCGCCGGTGGCAAGCCCGGCCAGGATCACCGCGGCCCGCCGCTCGCCCCGGGCGCCGCGGCGGACGGCTGCCACGCCATACGCGGCGAGCATGGCGGCAGCGAAGTCGAGCCCGACGACGTAGCGGGCCCAGGCGCGGAATGCCCCGTAGACGGGTAGCCGGAAGACGAGGTGGCTGACCGGCGTGCCCGGACCGAGTGCCAGCACGAAACAGACGACGGCCACCGCCCCCATGGCCCGGGCAGGGCGGTGCTTGCGCATGGCAACGAGCCCGGCCGCCGCAAGGACGACGAGGGCGGCCCCGGCGTACCCGCTCAGCTCGGTCGGGTTCCACATCCCCGAGTAGATGTGGTTGTACGGCTCCCCGGGGGCCCCGAGTGCCCCGAAGAGGTACGGGAACAAGAGGAGCGGGATATGGCTCTTGGGAAGGGAATAGCTCATGGAGAACGCGAACGACTTCGCAGTGCGAACGCTGATCCCGGCGACGGCGATGGTGGGGAGGAGTTGGACCGCTGCGAGCCCAAGGCCTGCGGCCACGCCCAGGATGGCAAGGCCAGCAGACTGCAGCGGCCGGCGGGGCCGGCCAGCAAGGGCGACCGTTACGGCGTAGACCGCCAGGATCAGCAGTTCCGTGAAGAAGACCTGGTCGCTGCCGGCGAGGAGCGCCAGGGCGATGACGAGGGCAAGCAGCAGCAGGCGCAGGGCCGTGGCGCGGCGGATCAGCCGTTCGTAGCCGTAGATCATCCATGGCAGCCAGGCTGCCGCCGCGATCACGCTCTGGTGCCCGATGTGGGCAAACATGAACGCGCTCAGGGCGAAGCCGAGGCCTCCGACGGCCGCGGCGACCTCGTCTTCGCACAGCAGCCGGGCGAGCAGCCAGGCGCCGATCCCGGCGAGGAGGAATGTCGCGACGATCCCGAGGTTGTTGGCAACGATCGGGGGCGCGACGAGGAACAGCAGGTTGGGCGGGTACAGGGCGGCCGCCTGGGCGCTGCCGAGGTGGGGCATGCCACCCTGTGCCCACGGATCCCAGGTGGGCAGGTGACCGCTGGCCCAGGCACGCGCCGACACGATGAACCAGGGCATGAAGAGCCCCGTCCCGTCTCCCGGCGCGTAGGCCACGCGGCCGAGGACCCCGTTGCCGAAGAGGAGAAGCGGCGCAAGCACCACCGGCCACAGCCAACGTAACCAGCGGACGGGAGTCAGGCGGCGGGTGGGCTTGTTCCGGCCCGCTTCGCTGGCGGGCCCTGTGGGCGTGGGGTCTCCCGCCGGGCGGGTGTCCGGCGCGGTGGCCGGAGCGGTCTGATCTGCTCGCATCCGCAGGCGATTCTATCGACTGCGGTCTGAAGCGCCCGGAATGCGGACTTCAGCCAGTCGCCCGCTTGATGGCGGGAGCGTCCATCGAGAACCGGCAGGGCAGCATCAGCCGGCCGGGCTCGTCGTTGAGGCTGCGCATCTGGAAGGAGGTGTTGCCGTCGGTGGCGGCGTAGACGGTCTTGCCATCCCGGGAGTGGATGCCGACGGCCATCGTGAAGGTGCCTTCCTGCATCGGGACCATGTCGAAGTCGATCCGGAGGCGGGCGGGGCCGGGGGCGAGGTCGGTCCCCATGTAGCGCAGGGCCGTGTTCGTCCCGAAGATGTGCTGGCCGGCTGCGTCGAAGATGTTCACGCTGAACACGGGGTCCTCGACCGGGGTGTGGGTGACGAGCTCCGCCCACACCGTCATGGGATCGCCGGCCGTGAAGAACGGCTGCGGGTTGCCGCCGGGATCCGTCAGGGTGAGCTTCTCGATGTCGACGGCGGTCAGGTGGTCGATCTTCTCGCCGGTGTGGGTCTTCGAGACCTTGTTGCGGTACTGCCGGATGACCTCGGACGGGTTCCCGTAGGCAGCCAGGTGGCCCGTCGACAGGAGCGCCGCCCTCGAGCAGAGGTCGCGGATGCCGTCGACGGCATGGGTCACGATGAGGATGGTTTTTCCGTCCTCCTGGAACTTGCGGATCCGCTCCATGCACTTGGCCTGGAACGCCTCGTCGCCGACGGCGATGACCTCGTCGATGAGCAGGATGTCGGGGTCCATATGCACGGCGACGGCGAACCCGAGGCGGATGTACATGCCGGAGGAGTAGTTGCGCACCGGGTTGTCAATGAAATTCTCCATGCCAGCGAACGACACGATCTCGTCGAACTTGTGATTGATCTCCTTGGTGGAGAACCCAAGGATGGATCCGTTCAGGTAGACGTTCTGGCGCCCGGTGAGGTCGGGGTGAAAGCCGGCTCCGACCTCCAGCAGCGCGCCGATGCGGCCCTTCACCATGACCTCGCCGCTGGTGGGCCGGAGGATGCCGGCCATGAGCTTGAGCATCGTGGACTTGCCGGAGCCATTGGCGCCGATGAGCCCGAAGGTTGTCCCTTCCTCGACCTCGAAGCTGACATCGTCAAGGGCACGGAACTCCTCGAAGCGCTTTGACCGGCGAAGGAAGATCAGCCGTTCCTTCAGCGTGTGGTACTGCTCGTGGTAGAGCTTGAAGATCTTCGAGACGTTGCGGACCTCGATGGCGTTGGCCATTGCTACAGCTCCTCGGCGAAGTTGCCCTCGCCCTTCGCGAACACGTGGAAGCCGATCCAGATGAGGGCGACGGAGACGAGCGCGATGAGGCCCAGGACCTCGAAGTACCAGCTCAGATGGAATTGGTTGACGAGAATGTGGTGGTACGTGACGACGCCGTTGTGGTCGACGGTCGTTGGGCTGGGCGTCTTGTAGAAGGCGCGCTGGAAGGCCATGACCACCGGGGTCATCGGGTTGAGGAGGGCCAGCTTGAAGGGGATGTGGTGACGGGTCAGCTTGTCGTAGACCAGGTAGGGCGGGTACACGACCGGGGTCATCCAGAACCAGAACAACGTGGCCAGTTCCATGAAATGGGTCATGTCCCGCAGGTACACCGTCACAGACGAGACCATGAGTCCCAGGCCGGTGAGCAGCAGGACCTCGACGATCAGCGCCGGGATGAACAGGACGGTGTACCGGCTCAGGAACCCGTAGCCGAAGATGAGCATGAAGCCGAGCAGCACGATCATCTGCAGGAAAAAGTGGAAGATGTTCGCCCCGATGGCTGCGAGGGGAAGCACCTCGCGCGGGAAGGCCACCCGTTTGATGAGGGGGGCGCCACCCACGACGGAGCTTGTGGCGGCCATCATCGAGTTCTGGAAGAGGGTCCACGGCAGCAGTCCCGAGAGGAGGAACACCGGAAAGCTCGGAATGCCAGCCGGCAGGATGATGACGAAGACGACATAGAAGATCGCCAGATACGTCGCCGGGTTGAGCAACGACCAGATGAAGCCGAGTGCGGACTCCTTGTACCGGACGCGCAAATCCCGCCGGATGAGGTTCAGGAGCAGGCCGCGGTAGGTCCACAGCCTCAGGATCCGCTGGCTGAGCGCGGGGGAGGAGGGCTTGCTGACGAGGACGGACGCGTCCTGGACGGTACTCATGGACTGCCCCGATGATATCGGAGGGGGGTCCAGGGGGGGTAGCAGCCCGGCGGAGCGTCGCGGAGCCGGAAAAGCTGCGAACCCCCTGGCTCGTGGGACGCTCCGTAGGAGCGGGCCACGAGAGGAAAAGCAAGGGGGGGCCGGATCGCCGCCGCGGGTGGGGGGTGGTCGGATTTGCTACATCCAACAAGCTGTCGCAAAATGGTGAATCGAGCTCTGGGCATCTACCCCGGGACAAGGTCGAGCCGGCGATGAGCTTCGGGAGCGGAATTGATACCCGGGCCGGGTCTTGTGACTGTTGGCGATCTGCATTGTGGATCCCGTCGCGGATGCCGACGGTCGGCCATTCGGAGACAGTGGCCACGATGAGTGGTTGCAACATGCCCGACCTTGCCTCGGCTCCGACGGAAGCACGGCTCCCGAACCTTTCTTTGTCCGTAACCGGCCGTCCCAACGCCGCCTGGCGGGCAGAGAAGGTTCCGGCCTCCTCACATCGGGGCTTTGACGGCGACGGGTGCGGCAGATCGCAACGCCGCCCCCGGCACCTCGTCGCCAAGGGTGGCGACAGCGAACAGCGCCGCCGTCCAACCCAGACCCATGAACGCACGTCCGTGCCGGAGCGCCTACTTTCCTCCAAAAGGTGCGCTATCCGCACTTTTTGGAGGAAAATCACTTCCCTCAGAGCCGCTGACGAGGCCGAGGTGGTCCTCATCCCTCCGTACTCCCCCAGGCCTCCTCCAGCTCACGGAGGCTCCCCGGATGCTCCGTCCAGGCACAGAGCAGCGTGCCCCGGAACTCGACCAGGTGGGC